>CAIOYU010000474.1 GCA_903862565.1 uncultured Actinomycetes bacterium
CAGCGCGACGCTGGCCACCGTCCCGCTGCTGACGGCGGTGTCCCGGGCCGATTCGGCGCTGTCGGCGTTCGGCCTGATGCTGATCGGGCTGCTCATCGTGTCGGGCTACACGTCGATCAACGCTGTGGTGAAGGCCGAACTCTTCCCCGCCCGGATCCGTGCGCTCGGGGTCGGCCTGCCCTATGCACTGACCGTCGCCATCTTCGGCGGCACCACCGAGTACGTTGCGTTGGGGCTCAAGAACATCGGCCACGAAACGTGGTTCTTCTACTACGTCTCCGGTGCTGCCTTGATCTCACTGCTGGTGTACCTGTCCATGGGGGAATCCTCACGACGTTCCTACCTGGAGCGGGAGGCGCTCCAAGTCCAAACGTCGTAACGACCCACGGCTGCTAACGGACACTCTCGGTCGAAGTTCAAATACGCCGACAAGGACTATGAGGCGGTCGGACAACCCGATCCGCTGATCGTCGGGCGCGCTATGCCCCACTCAGACTGAGGTCCCACTCAGACTGAGGTCCCACTCAGATTGAGGTCCCACTCGGATTGAGCGCCTTGGGAATTCGGCGGCCATCGCTCTCCCTGTCGGACGGCGGTCGAGTCACTCCCCCGATTTCGGGGCCGCCTTCTTCGCGGGTGCCTTCTTCGCCGGTGCCTTCGTTGCCGTTGCCTTCTTCGCGGGTGCCTTCTTCGCAGGTGCCTTCTCAGCCGGTGTCTTCTTCGCCGGGGCTTTCGCCGCGGCGGCCTCTTTCACGGCAACGGCGGCCGGCGTCCCCTCGGCAAGAGATGGCGACCCGTTCGATCCGGCCGACTCCTGCTCGATTGCTTCGGCAAGTTCCTCTTCCCGTTGCTCCAGGGTGGAAAGCTTGCGCGACACCAGTGCCGAGCCGACACCCATGGCCACCGCCACCGGCCAATCGATCAGTTCAATCGCGGCCAGCCCGCCCAGGGCCGCGTAGATCGCGAGTTGCCGCGGGGACGGTACCGGCACCCTGCCGATGATCGGAAGCGCCACCGAGTACACCTGGCCCTCCGCGACTTCCTTGGAGGCTTCGCGTTGGGCTGCAATGAACTTGTCTATCAAGAACATGTTCTTGTCCTGTTCACTCGTCAGTTTCGCGTCTGTCATCGGCATGGTCTGTTATTGGTTCATGTCCGATAAGTCCAGCTTTGCCGGAACCGACGTGCTTGTCGACCTCGGGGCGCGACTGCTCACTCCGGTGGTCCGCGAATTTTATGCCGTCCTGGTCCAGGCCGGCATCATCGTCGTTCACGACTGAAGTATCCGGAATTGGAAGCAGTCGCTCCAGCAGTCCCGGCGCGCTCAGGCTGAGCAGCGACGCGATCGCCGTGGCGAGGAAGGCCTGGCCCCAGCCCAGCGGGTCAATCGGGCTGCAGCCGAACAACTGGCTCAATCCTGGCGTACTGATCACCCCGGCCAGAACCAGGAGCGATCCAGCCGCGGTCGACACCACCAGCGGGCTGCGAGAGTCCGCCAAGGTCTGTGTGAGTTGGGTACACACCAGACCGATCAGAGCGATGTTTGCGGCGCGCCGCTGAGTGCCGGTCAGCGTGCCCATCAGCCAGGCCAGGGTAGCGCCGACGGTGGTGGCCGAGCCGCGGATGGCGATCGCCCGCCACATCGCAGCGGCGTCGCGATCCCGTGATCCCGCCCCGTCATGGCTGCTGACCGCCAACGCTGCGGCGGGAAGCGCATCGGTGAGCATGTTGACCAGCAGCATCTGACGCGCGTTGAGCACGGAACGGCCGGTAACCAGCGTGGTGAGAAGGGCGAACATCACTTCCCCGGCGTTGCCGCCCAGCAACACCGAGACTGCCGATTGCACGCGCTGCCACAACTGCTCACCTTCATCGAGTGCGGCGAGCAAGGCTTCGATATGGCCGTCGAGAAGCAGCATGTCGGCTGCCGTGCGGGCGGGATCACCGCCGCTGGTCGCGACTGCGATACCCACGCTGGCAGCGCGGATCGCCGCGGCGTCATTAGCGCCGTCGCCGACCATCGCGGTGACGTGGCCGGTGCGCTCCAGTGTCTGGACCACGTCGACCTTGTGCTCCGGTGTCATACGAGCGAAGACCAGACAATCGGCGACGGCTTCGGCGCGCTCGTCGGCCGACATCGCCTCCCATTCGGTGCCGGTGACCACCTGATCCGCGACGACCGTCAGACCCAGTTCGTTGGCGATGACCGCGGCCGTCACCGGGTGGTCGCCGGTGATCAGTCGCACCCCGATGCCGCGAGCACCCAACTCGGCTATCAGGGGAGCGGCGCTCTTCCGTGGAGTGTCGGCCAAGCCGAGCAATCCGATCGGTGTGAGCCCGCTCCGGCATAGGCGTTCCATCGCCGCTGGGTCCGCGGCGGCGCGAGCAGCCTGGCGCGCGGTCAGGGTCCGCTCGGCGACTGCCAACACGCGCAACCCCTCGGCAGCCAGTTCGGTGATCATGGGTGCCAGGTCGCGAGATTGACGGGCCAGTGCCGCCGAAATGACCTCCGGGGCGCCCTTGATCGTCAGTCGGCGTCCCGTGAGCGCGGCGGCGAATGGTCGCCCAGACTGGAACGGAAGGTAAGCGACACGCACGAGGGCGTCGCACTCGCCGGCGGCCTGCCGGATCGCTTCGTCGGTGGCATGGTCTGCCTTACCGTTGTGGGCGACGATCGTGCTCGCCGCAGCCGCGAGCACGGTGTCGCGGCTCTGGTCGGAGACGGGCTGAACATGCTTGACCTGCAAACGATTTTCGCTGAGTGTGCCGGTCTTGTCGAAACACACGACACTGAGCCGAGCCAGGGCCTCTACGGAGTTGGGGTTGCGGATCAGCACATGCTGGGCACTGAGTTTGCGGGCCGCGGCCAACTGCGCCAGCGTGGCCACCAGTGGCAGCCCCTCCGGGACGGCGGCCACGCTGACCGCCACTGCGCTGGCGACCGCCGACCGCAGAGGCGAACCACGCACCACGCTCAGAATGCCGACCAATGCCCCGCCACCGAGTGTCCAGGGGAGTGCGCGGCTGGTGATCCTTGCCAGCTGATGATGCAGCCCGATGCGGCGAGTGATCTTGGGCGCCATCGCGATTGCGCGCATCACTTCAGTCCCGTTGCCTACCGCGGTGACGACGGCGAGGCCGGTTCCGGCCACGACGGTGCAGCCGGCATAGACCATGCAGGACCGTTCTGCCAGCGGTGCACCCGGTGCTGGGCCGGTCTGCTTGGGTACCGGCAGGGACTCACCGGTGAGTCGTGATTCGTCGACTTCCATGTTGTCGGCTGTGATCAGGCGCGCATCGGCTGGCACCACCTCGCCGGCGCGAATCTCGATGATGTCTCCGGGTCGCAGCGTGGTGGCGGGCACGTCGTCGCAGATGTGATCCTCGAGGGCCCCGATCCGCCGTCGTGCCGGCGGATCCTGCACGGCCAGCAGTCGGCGCAGCGTCCGCTCTGCATGGAGTTGCTGCTGTGCTGACAGCGCGGCGTTGGTCAACAGGACGCTGCTGACCAACGCGGCGTCCAGCGGTGAGCCGAGCAGTGCGCTGGCCACCGCACCGGTGGCCAGAATCGGGGTGATCGGGTCGGCGAGGTTGGCTCGGAACTCCCCAGCAAGATCAGCGGCCAATGACCATGCCGCTGCGCTCGCCCCCCAGGCGAATCGCGCAGGCGCCAGCAGGATTGACGGCCGACCGACGGGGGACTCGGGTGCCGACGGCGGGCGGGGCAGAAGGCGGCGCACTTCGTCGACCGTCATGCCGTGCCATTCATGGCCAGGCTCGGGGGTCGGCAGTGGCTCGTCGAAAACCTTGTCAGCGGCTCGGAAGCCGGTCCACAGGCCCGCGAAGCCACTCGTGTTGACGGCGTCGGGGCCGTATCCCGGCACACCGGGAACCAGCATCAGCGCGCCGATGGCCGAACCCGACAAGGACAGTCGAACTCCGCGGGCGCTAGCGCCACGGGCCGCGGGTATCGCCCGCAGAATCCGCCACGCCGCGGGCAGATCCGGGACGAACAGATCGGCGCCCCACGGCGGAGCGGACCCCCGGGTGACGCCGATGGTGATATCGGCCTCATGTTGAGCGGCCATCTCCGAGGTGGTCACGAACGCGACGGTCGCGCCGTCGAGACGCAGCGTGGAAACCACCTCGGCGAGGGCGTCATCCAGGGAACCGGAAGTGGGGTAAAGCTTGTCGAATCCCTGCCGCAGCGAGCGCAGCCCATCGTCACTGACCGAAATCACCCGTGCACCGGTCCGGCGGGCCTCGCTGACCAACGCAGTGGCGAAGGGGTCACGCAGGGCACTCACCAACGCCTCGCCCGCGCCCCCGCCCAGGGGGATCGCGGAAAGCTGATGCCAGCCGGGCCCGATCAGCCCGCCCTCGAGTGCTGCCTGTGCGGCCTGCCAGGCCGAGGTTCGCCGCGAATTGTCCACGCCGCGTATACGGGTGACCATCAACTCGTCGGTGCAGAGCGCTCGCGGGTCGATCACGATGACGTCGACGCGATCCAGCGCGCGCAACGCGCGTGGTCGCACGATCACCGCGTCGTGGTGAGCGGTCAGGCCGCGACTCATGGCACAGCCGAAGGCCTCGCGAGCTGCGCGGGAGGGTTTGGGCGCGGAAACCAGCGCGGTTGCCCCGGCCACCGTGGGACTGCGGGTCAGGAGGCCGAGCACCGCGGCGGCGCTCAGGCCGATCCAGCCTGCCTGGTTGGCATACTCCTCACCTGGTCCATCGGCGAAAACTGTTGTGCCCCGAGCTGGTCCGCGACCTTCCGGGCTTTTCGCGGCCAGCTCCGGCTCGTGCCGGTGCCAGGCTTCGCGTACGTTCCACGCCTCTGCGACGAGAAGTGCGCGCGAGGCTGCCTCGGCAGCAGCCGCCGTCGGCGACACTGTCAGAACGTTGGCCGCCGCGTTGAGCACAGCCAACAAGACGTCCGTTCCCTCGTTTCCGAGCCTGCGGACCAGTTGGTGACGAACAGCGGGGATCTGCTCTGCCAGCGTGGGAACGACCGAGACGAGATTAGGCAGGCCGGGCAGACGCAATGTCGCACCGCCCAGCGACAAACCCAGGCTGGCGGCGGCGAGCGCGGCGCTCAACGCCCTCGCTGCCAGAAGGGTGTCATCACCGGGCAGGGTGAACGGATGATGGCGCTGCGCGGCCTGGTTGTGAGCCCGTTGTTCAGCGTCGGCGACGACGGACGAGAGGTTCTGCCGGGTGCCTTCCGCGGCCACCGTGATCACGACACGGGCGACGGAGCGGTTGATCACCGCATCGATGACACCCGGTACCGCGCGCACACTTGCGAGCACTTCATCGGCGATGGCGTCGGCGTCGGGGCCGGACAATCCGCGGACCTCGATCCAACGCCGAAGTCCGTGTTGGCTGCGACGTCGGGAGGGCGGGCCGCCGACTGCCTCGAGCGCCATACCCGTCACTGCGCGCGCCACAGTGCGGGCTCCGGGGACGGCGTCAAGCATCACCTCGCCTGCGCGGGTGGCGGCCGAACCTCCCACCAGGGCGGCGGACCCTACGAACCCCGCCACCGCCGTTGTCGTCGTGACAGCGCCCTGAAGGCCTTCCGATGCAACCCGAAGTGGGGCACCGAGGACAGTCCTCAGCCCCGGAACGCTGGGCGTTCGAACCACCGGGCAACCGTACCCGGTGAAAGTGAACAAATGGTGGACCAACTGCTCCGGTGCCCGACAGCCGCGGACCGGGAGGGTGAAAGCAGTTGTCTTGCAGAGGAATCTGTCTCGCTCGGACCAGTCCAACCCTTGGCAACTACGCTCAGGATTGACGCAGATCGAGGCCGGGACGAGGTAGGGAAAAACCCACGTGAGCGAAGACATTCAGACGCACGGCAGGGTCGCTCTGCCAGCCGACGACGACGCAATGGCCAAGGTGGAGGATGTCCGCATCGGGATGGACGATGTCGCCCTGCGGTTGGCAATCGAGGACCATCTGCGCTACTCGTTGGGCCGGCCCGCGATGTTCCTCAGGCCGAATCACTACTACAAGGCGCTGGCGCTCGCGGTGCGCGACCGCATGCAGAAGCGGTGGATCGAGACCACTCAGACCTACCTCGACTTGTCCCGCAAGGTGGCCGTGTACCTGTCGGCGGAGTTCCTGCTTGGTCCGCACCTGGGCAACAACCTGCTCAATCTCGGTCTGGAGGAGTCGGCCCGCGCCGCCCTGTCCGCTCTTGGTCAGGACTTCGACGAGGTGCTGGCCTGTGAGGAGGAGCCAGGCTTGGGGAACGGGGGGTTGGGCCGCCTGGCCGCGTGCTACCTGGACTCCCTTGCCGCCCTGGAGATGCCGGCCGTGGGCTACGGAATCCGCTACGAGTTCGGCATCTTCGATCAGCAGATCCGCGATGGATGGCAGTTCGAGAAGACCGATAACTGGCTAGCCGAGCCCAACCCCTGGGAGATCGCCAAGCCGGAACTGAACTATCGCGTCGGCTGGGGCGGACACACTGAGACCTACACCGACGCCGCCGGCGAGGATCGGGTTCGCTGGGTGCCGCACCGGTCGGTCAAGGGCATCTACTACGGCACCCCGATCCAGGGCTACGGCGTCAACACCTGCAACACGCTCACTCTCTGGAGCGCCAAGGCAATTGAGTCGCTGGCTCTGGACGCGTTCAACGCAGGCGATTTCTACCGCGCGGTCAAAGACGAGATCGACTCGGAGAACATCAGCAAGATCCTCTACCCCAACGACGAGCGGGAGCCGGGCAAACAGCTGCGACTGGCGCAGCAGAACTTCTTTGTGTCCTGTTCACTGCAGGACGTCCTGCACCTGCTCGAGCACCTGGCCGGCAGGCCTGTTCAGGACCTGCCCAACCGGGTCGCCATCCAGCTCAACGACACCCACCCGTCACTGGCCGTCGCCGAGCTGATGCGGCTGCTGATCGACGAACGCGACCTGAAATGGGACGAGGCCTGGCAGATCACCGTGGCGACGCTGGCGTACACCAATCACACGCTGCTGCCCGAGGCGCTGGAGACCTGGCCGCTGGAGTTGTTCGCGCGATTCCTGCCGCGCCATCTGGAGATCATCTACGAGATAAACCGCCGGTTCCTCGAGGAGGTGCGTGTTCGGTTCCCCGGCGATGAGGACCGGATCCGCCGGATGTCGCTCATCAGTGAG
>CAIOYU010000475.1 GCA_903862565.1 uncultured Actinomycetes bacterium
CCGCTGGGTGTCGCGGCGTGGGCACTGGTGATTTTCGAGGTGGCGTCACTGACGATCGGGATGGCCACCCAGTGGCCGGCCTGGTCGGTGGGGCGCTCCAACCTGCAGGCGCTGACGGGAAAGACCTGCGGTTTGGCCGACGACGTCATGGTCGAGTTGGACGCCAACACCGGGATGCTGAGCCCGGTATCGGCGACGGTCGGGAACGCACTGAGTGCGACGACCGCAGAGGGTTTCACCCCCAACGGGATTGCCCCTGATGTCTCCGCTGAGCCCGTGTCGGAGCCGCCGGCGGCCGGCAACTTCATCGATGCCGGCAGCGCCACGGCCGAAGCCGCCGAAGCCGCCGAAGCAGGAACAGGAACCGGTCGGGCTACCACCGGCGCAGTGGGGATCAACGGCTCGCGGGCAAAGCTGCCCTACGGGCTGGACCCGGCGAAGACCCCGGTGCTGGGCAGTTGGCGGGCCGGCGTCCAGCAGCCGTCGCTGCTGCGCTCGGCCTGGTACCGGCTGCCCCCGCGCGAGACGGTCGGTGGTGACTACGCCCCGCTGCTGGTGGTGTCCGCCGCCGGCCGCTTCGAACAGGGCGAGGTCCAGATCCAATGGGCCACCGACGAGGAGGCGAAGGCCGGAAAGGTCGGCGGGGCGCTGGGGTTCGCCGACATCGGCGCGGCCCCCGCATGGCGCAACCTGCGCGCCCCCTTGGCGGCCATCCCGCGCGATGCCACCCTGATCCGGATCTACGCCAAGGACGACGACCTCGCGCCGCAGCACTGGATCGCCGTCACCCCGCCCCGCATCCCCAAGCTCAGCACGCTGCAGCAGGTCGTCGGCTCCACGGACCCGGTGCTGTTGGACTGGCTGGTAGGTCTCGCCTTCCCATGCCAGCGGCCGTTCGGCCACGACAACGGCGTCACCGAGGTGCCCAAATGGCGGATCCTGCCCGACCGGTTCGGCGCCGATTCCAATTCACCGGTGATGGACAACATCGGCGGCGGCCCGCTGGGTATCAGCCAGTTACTGTTCCGCGCAACCACAGTGCCCACCTACCTGAAGGACGACTGGTTCCGCGACTGGGGCTCCCTGCAACGCCTGACGCAGTACTACCCCGATGCCGCCCCGGCGCAGCTGAAGCTTGGCACCGCCACCCGCAGCGGATTCTGGAGCCCCGCGCCGCTGCGGCCTACCTGAGATTCTTCGCCTAACATTCAGGGTCGTGCCCAGCGACAGTCGTATCGGTGATGGGGTCGACCCCGCCCGGATGGCGCGTTTCGTGGCGGTCCTCGCGGGTGTGCTCGGCGTCATCCTGTGCGCCCTGGCGCCCCTGCTTCCGGTCAAACAGACCACCGCGACGATCCTGTGGCCCCAGGGCCCCGTCGGCGACGTCACCGCCCCGCTGGTGTCCGGGGCGCCGCAGGCAATCGACGTCTCGATTCCCTGCGCGGCGATAGCGACCCTGCCGCCTGCCGGCGGCGTGGTGTTCTCCACCAACCCGGCCAAGGGCATCGACGCCACGCGCAACGGCCTGTTCATACAGGCGACAGCCGACTCGGTGTTCGTAGCGTTCCGCGACACCGTGGCCGCGGCCGCCCCACGTGCCGCGGTGGCCTCCGGCGCCTGTAGCACGGTGCACGCCTGGGCCAATCCCGGCGCGGTGGGGGCGGACTTCATCGGCATACCCGGGGCGACAGGCACACTGCCGCCCGACAAGAAGCCTCAGGTGACCGGGCTTTTCACCGATCTGAAGGTGCCGCCGCAACCCGGATTGTCCGCGCGCGTCGACGTCGACACCCGTTTCATCACCAGGCCGACGGCGCTCAAGCTGGCCATCATGGTGGCGGGCATCGCGTGCGTGATCGCCTCCAACGCCGCGCTGGCACTGCTGGATCGTCGCTGGGGTCGCCGGGTGCGCGGCGCAGGTCGGCGGGCGCTCAGCCACTGGCCGGCCGACGCCGCGGTCATCGGCGGCCTGCTGCTCTGGCACGTGATCGGCGCGATCTCCTCCGACGACGGTTACAACCTCACCATCGCCCGCATTTCCGGCGACGCCGGCTACACCGCCAAC
Organism: uncultured Actinomycetes bacterium; assembly: GCA_903862565.1. Classification (GTDB taxonomy): domain Bacteria; phylum Actinomycetota; class Actinomycetes; order Mycobacteriales; family Mycobacteriaceae; genus Mycobacterium. The sequence continues at coordinate 2,066 of CAIOYU010000475.1, forward strand.
TACTACCGCTACTTCGGAACGACCGAGGCGCCCTTCGACTGGTATCAGTCGCTGCTGGCGCACATGGCGTCGATCAGCACCGCAGGGGTGTGGATGCGACTGCCCGCGCTGGCCGCAGCTATCGGCAGTTGGTTGCTGCTGAGCAGGAGGATCCTGCCTCGACTCGGCTCCGCTCGGGGCGGGCTCGACCACAACCGGGTGGCGGTGACGACCGCCGGTGCGGTGTTCCTGGCCTTCTGGCTGCCGTTCAACAACGGACTACGGCCCGAACCGCTGATCGCCTTCGGTGTGCTGCTGGTGTGGATGCTGGTCGAATACACCGTCGCGACCCGCCGACTGGCGCCGACCGCGCTCGCGATCATCGTCGCGGTGTTCTGCGTGACGCTTGCGCCGCAAGGGCTGGTAGCCGCCGCACCGCTGCTGGTGGGCGCCCGTGCCGTCGCCCGGATCATCGGCCGGCGGCGAGGAGCCGACGGGCTGCTGGCGACGCTGGCGACGCTGGCCGCAGCACTGTCGACGTTCTTCGTCGTGGTGTTCCGTGACCAGACACTGGCGACCGTGGCCGAGTCGGTCCGCATCAAATACGTTGTCGGCCCAACGATCTCGTGGTATCAGGATTTCCTGCGCTACTACTTCCTGACCGTCGAGGAGAACGTGGAGGCGTCGCTGACCCGGCGCTTCGCCGTGCTGGTGATGCTGCTGTGCATGTTCGCCATGCTGACCATGCTGCTGCGCAAGGGCGATCTGCCGGGCCTCGCGCGTGGGCCGCTGTGGCGCCTGATCGGTGCTACCGCACTGGGCCTGCTGCTGCTGACGTTCACTCCCACCAAGTGGGCCGTGCAGTTCGGCGCCTTCGCTGGCCTGGCGGCAGCGCTGGGCGGGGTCACCGCGTTCGCGTTCGCCACCGTGGGCCTGCACAGCCGGCGAAATCTCGCGCTGTACGTGACGGCGCTGCTGTTCGTCGTCGCCTGGGCGACCTCGGGCATCAACGGCTGGTTCTACGTGGGCAACTACGGGGTGCCGTGGTACGACCGCCAACCGGTGCTGCTGCACAAGCCGGTGACGTCGATGTTCCTCGCGCTGGCCATCATCACCATGCTGATCGCCGGCTGGCTGCACTTCCGCATCGACTACACCGGCCACGCCGAGGTCAAGAACACCCGCCGCAACCGCGTGCTCGCCTCGACACCGCTGCTGGTCGTGTCACTCATCATGGTGCTGCTGTCGGTCGGGTCGATGGCGAAGGCATATGCGCAGCGCTACCCGGCCTACACCAACGGGAAAGCCAACCTCGCCGCGCTGAAGTCCGGGCTGTCGAAGAACAGTTGCGCCATGGCCGACGACGTGCTGGTCGAGCCCGACGCCAACGCCGGCATGCTGGTGCCGGCGCCCGGGCAGACCTGGGGACAGTACGGCCCGCTGGGTGGCGAGAGCCCCATCGGCTTCACCCCCAACGGCGTCAGCGACATGCTCGATCCGGTCGCACCGTTCATCGCCAACCCGGGCACAGTCAACTCCGACGGGTCACCGAACAAGCCCAACATCGGGATCGGGTTCACCGGCGGGACCGGCGGCGGCTACGGCCCGGTAGGCGTCAACGGCTCAAAGGTGTTCCTGCCGTTCGGCCTTGACCCTAAGACCACACCGGTGATGGGCAGCTACAAGGAGAACACCGTCGCGGCCAAGGCCACGTCGGCCTGGTACGACCTGCCGCCGCGTACCGCGGACCGCCCGCTGGTGTCCGTCGCCGCCGTCGGCGCCATCTGGTATCACGACGCCGAGAACGAGTTCCACTACGGACAGTCACTCAAGCTGCAATGGGGAGTCCGCGGTCCGGACGGCGGCTTCAAGGCCCTGGACAAGATCGAGCCCATCGACACCCAGGAGCAGATCGGCTGGCGCAACCTGCGCTTCCCACTGAAGTCGGCCCCGGCGGAGGCGAATGTGGCCCGCATCGTTGCCGACGACCCGAACCTGAGCACCGAGCAGTGGTTCGGGTTCACCCCACCGCGGGTGCCGGTGCTCAAGACCGCGCAGCAATTCCTCGGCACCCAGACGCCGGTGCTGATGGACATCGCCAGCGCTGCCCAATTCCCCTGCCAGCGGCCGTTTTCCGAGCATCTCGGTATCGCCGAGGTTCCGGAGTACCGGATTCAGCCCAACCTGAAGCAGGTGGTGGTGTCGTCGAACATGTGGCAGTCGGCGCGGGCGGGCGGGCCGTTCCTGTTCATCCAGGCGCTGTTGAGCACTACGACGGTGCCGACCTACCTGCGCGACGACTGGTACCGCGACTGGGGCGCCATCGAGCGTTACATCCGGGTGGTCCCCGCCGCCCAGGCGCCCAATGCCGTCGTCGAGGAAGGCTCCATACGGGTGTTCGGCTGGAGTCGTAACGGACCGATCAGGGCGCTCCCATGAATCAGTCGGAGGTCAAGGTCGCGCGCTGGATCGCCATCGTCGCAGGGCTTGTGGGTTTCGTGCTGTCGGTGCTCACCCCGCTGCTACCGGTTGTCCAGACCACGGCGACGCTGAACTGGCCGCAGGGCGGCCAATTGACCAATGTCACCTCGCCGTTGATCTCGCTGACCCCGGTGTCGATGACGGCGACGGTGCCGTGTGAGGTGATCCGGTCGATGCCGCCGCAGGGCGGCATGGTGCTGGGCCTGGCCCCCCAGAAAGCGAAAGAAGCCGCACTGAATTCGCTGTTCGTCACGGTGAACGAGAAGCGGGTCGACATCACCGACCGCAACGTCGTGGTGGCCAGCATCCCCCGCTCCGAGGCCGACAGCTGCCAGCGCATCGAGATCCGTTCGTCGGAGGACGGCACCTTCGCCGGGTTCATCGGGCTGCCGGCCCAGCCGGTGGACAAAGAGCTGGAGGAGGATTCGGCGCAGACGGGCTACGACTACCTGCGCAGCGGATTCAAAGATCCCAACCTGCGCCCCGGAATCGTCGGGGTGTTCACCGATCTCACCGGGCCCGCACCGGCCGGGCTGAACGTCTCGGCCACCATCGACACCCGGTTCTCGTCACGGCCGACGGCGATCAAGCTGGCCGCGATGCTGCTGGCGATCGCCGCCACACTGGTGGCACTGGGAGCGCTGTGGCGACTGGACCGCCTCGACGGCCGCCGCATGCACAAACTGATCCCCGCTCGCTGGCGCACCCTCACCCCCGTCGACGTCGTGGTGGTGACGGGCTTCCTGGTCTGGTACGTGCTGGGCGCCAACTCCTCCGACGACGGCTACATCCTCGGCATGGCCCGGGTGGCGGGCCGGGCCGGTTACATGTCGAACTACTTCCGCTGGTTCGGCAGCCCCGAGGACCCCTTCGGCTGGTACTACAACCTGCTGGCGTTGATGACCCACGTCAGCGACGCCAGCCTCTGGATCCGCCTGCCCGACCTGCTGTGTTCGCTGATCTGCTGGCTGCTGCTGTCCCGGGAGGTGTTGCCCCGCCTGGGTCCGGCCGTCTCCGGCAGTCGCGCCGCACTGTGGGCGGCCGGCCTGGTGCTGCTGGCCGCCTGGATGCCCTTCGACAACGGTCTGCGCCCAGAGGGGCAGATCACCACCGG
>CAIOYU010000476.1 GCA_903862565.1 uncultured Actinomycetes bacterium
CGTCGACCCGAAGGCCGCCGAGCGGGCTCGCGCCCGGTACGCCTGCTTCGACCACTCCGCCGGGGACGACGGGCAGGCCTACGGTTACGCCGCGGCGTTCGGCGCCGGGCCGAACTGTGAACGCCAGGCCGTCGAGCAACTGGTCGACCTGCAGCGCAACGCCATGGGATTCCTGAGCACCGACGGCCAGCTGGCCGAGGACGAGTTGTTCTACGCCCAGCAGAACGCCATGACGGTGCGCAACGCCGAGGCCTACTACCGCGGCATGTTCAGCGGGCGGGTCACCTCATGGAACATGCGCGACAAGCACATGGCCCTGACGCTGAATGCGCTGCTGACCCATCTGGACCGCCACGGTGGACCCGAACCGGCACGAATCGTTGTGTGGGCCCACAACTCCCATGTCGGCGACGCCCGGGCCACCGAGGTCTCGGCCGACGGACAACTGACCATCGGCCAGTTGGCGCGCGAACAGTACGGCGAGGACTGCCGGCTGATCGGGTTCTCCACCCACTCCGGCACCGTCACCGCGGCCACCGACTGGGGCGGCGTCGCCGAACACAAGGTGGTGCGCCCGGCACTGGCCGGCAGCATCGAGCAACTGCTGCACGAGACCGGCAAGTCGGCGTTCTACGTGGCCATGCACGACGGTTCGCCGGCCGCGACGGCTCTCGAGGTGGTGCGACTCGGCCGTGCCATCGGGGTCATCTACCGGCCCGAAACCGAACGGCAGAGTCATTACTTCCATGTGCGCCCCTCCGACCAGTTCGATGCGATGATCCATATCGACGTCACCCGCGCGCTGGAACCTCTGGAACCGACCAGTGTGTGGGTGGCCGGACAAAACCCGGAAACCTATCCGACCGGCCTGTAGGGAAGGGTCCAGCGTGCGTGAACCGGAGGTGACCGGGCACCGGATCGTGACGCTGTGCATGAACCCGGCCCTGGACATCACCACCAGCACCCCGCAGGTGCGCCCGACCGACAAGTTGCGCTGCAGTGCCGCCCGCTACGACCCCGGCGGCGGGGGCATCAACGTCGCCCTGGTGTCGCAGGTACTCGGCGCGTCGGCCACCGCGGTGTTCCCGGCCGGCGGTCCGGCGGGCGAGGTGGTGAACAACCTGCTGGTGGCCGAAGGCCTTCCGGTGCATCGGGTTTCGGTCGGCGGATCGACGAGGGAGAGCTTCACCGTCAACGAGTCCGACACCGTCCGTCAGTACAGGTTCGTGCTCCCCGGGCCGGAACTGACCGTCGCCGAGCAGACCGAGTGCCTTCTGCACCTGCGCCGGGCGGCGGCCCCCACACGGACCGGGGAACCGGCGATCGTCGTGGCCAGTGGCAGCCTGCCCCCGGGTGTGCCGGAGGACTTCTACCAGCAGGTGTCCAACGTCTGCGCCGAACTCGGGGCGACCTTCGTGCTGGATTCCTCCGGCGGCGGCCTGGCACACATCGACTCGGGGGTGTTCCTGCTCAAGCCCAGCCTGCGTGAACTTCGGGAGTGCCTGGGCCGCGAATTGTCCACCGAGGCAGAGCAACTGGCCGGTGCCCGCGAACTGATCGAACGCGACGTCAGCCGCTACGTCCTGGTGTCGATGGGCGCTGCGGGCGCGATGCTGGCCACCCGCGAGGGAGGGCACCGGTTCGCGCAGGTGGAGGTGCCGCCCGGCAGCGGAGTGGGCGCCGGGGACGCCATGGTGGCCGGCGTGACCGTCGGGCTCACCCGGGGCTGGCCGCTGACCAAGGCGGTGCGGTTCGGGATCGCGGCGGGTGCGGCGATGCTGCTCACCCCGGGTACGGCGCCGTGCACCCGCGCCGACGCCGAGCGGCTGTTCGGGCAGACTCTGGAACCCAGAGCGATAGAAACTGCAGATCTGGAGCCGTCATGACCGCACCGTTCACCGCACCGTCGATCGTGGTCGGCGTCGACGGGTCCCGGGCCGCTTCCCGCGCGGTGATGTGGGCGATCGACGAGGCACTGGGCCGTGATCTTCCGCTGCACCTGGTCGCGGTCAGCCAGACCGCCGACACCAGCCGGGCCCGGCACGCCGTGAGCGACGCCGCCCAGGCGGTGGCCGGCGCCGGACGCGGGGTCGCCGTGCAGACGACGGTCGTCACCGGTACCCCGACCGAGGCCCTGCTGGATGCTGCCGCCGCCGCGGTCATGCTCTGCGTCGGCCATCGCGGCCAGGACAACGTCGGGTCAACGGTCCACACACTGGTGGCCTCCGCACACTGTCCGGTCGCCGTCGTGCGCGGGCCGGATCGGCCCGGCGCCTGGGTGGTGGCCGACCTCGACGGCACCCCCGACAGCGCTGCGGTGCTGCAGTACGCAGTCGAGGAAGCCCGGCTTCGGCGGGCACCGTTGCGGGTGCTGGGGACGTGGCAGGCCGACGGGGTTGACGCCGGGACGGCCGAGCGCATGGTGCACGCCCAGTTGGATCGCCGCCTGGAACAGTGGCAGCACCGCTATCCCGACCTCGACGTCACACCGATTGCGGTCCACGGCAGCGGACTGGACTTTCTGAGCGCCAACGCCGCCGCGATCGGGCTCGTGGTGATCGGCGCCGGCAACACCGACGGCGTCGCCGAACTCCTCGGACTTCGCCACCACGATGGCGCGGTATTGGTGATAGACCCGCAACGTCTGCTGTAAACACCGGGTGGCCGGTTAAAGTTTGCGCCATGGTCAAGGTTTTCCTCGTCGATGACCACGAGGTCGTCCGCCGGGGTCTGATCGACCTGCTCAGCGCCGACCCCGAACTCGACGTGATCGGCGAGGCCGGATCGGTCGCCCAGGCGCTGGCTCAGATTCCGGCGCTGAATCCCGATGTCGCGGTGCTCGACGTCCGGCTGCCCGACGGCAACGGGATCGAACTTTGCCGTGATCTGTTGTCGAAGATGCCGGATCTGCGCTGCCTCATGTTGACGTCGTTCACCTCCGACGAGGCGATGCTCGACGCCATCCTGGCCGGGGCCAGTGGCTATGTGGTCAAGGACATCAAGGGCATGGAACTGGCCAAGGCCATCAAGGACGTCGGCGCAGGCCGGTCGCTGCTGGACAACCGCGCGGCGGCGGCGCTGATGTCCAAGCTGCGCGGAGCCGCCGAGCGGGCCGACCCGCTGTCCGGCCTGACCGACCAGGAGCGGGTGCTGCTGGAACTCCTCGGCGAGGGTTTGACCAACAAGCAGATCGCCGCCCGGATGTTCCTGGCCGAGAAGACCGTCAAGAACTACGTGTCCCGGTTGTTGGCCAAGCTCGGCATGGAGCGTCGCACCCAGGCTGCGGTGTTCGTGTCCAAGCTCGGTCAGCAGCAGCCTCCGCAGAGCTGACGTGCCCGACACCCCCGGCACCCGCGCGGGGCGCAGGAACATCCCTCCCCTGCGCCCTCGTGTCCCGGATACCAGCTCGCACTTGCGGTTACGCGACGGTCTCTTCGAGGCCATGCTTGCCGTCACCTCCGGCCTGGACCTCGATGCCACCCTGCAGACCATCGTGCGCACGGCGACGGAGTTGGTCGACGCCCGCTACGCCGCGCTCGGTATCCGCGGCGCCGGCCACCAGATCGTCGAGTTCATCCTCGAAGGCATGGGCGAGGCGGACCTCGACGCGATCGGCAAAGTGCCGCAGGGGATCGGCGTGCTCGGTCTGCTCCTCGACGACCCCAGAACGATCCGCCTCACCGAGATCGGCAAGCACCCGGCATCCGTCGGCTTCCCGCCCAACCACCCGCCGATGCACACCTTCCTGGGTGTTCCGGTGCGGATCCGCGAGGAGATCTACGGCAATCTGTACCTGACCGAGAAGGCCGACGGGCAGCCGTTCACCGAAGACGACGAGGTTCTGGTCGAGGCCCTGGCCGCGGCGGCGGGCATCGCGATCGACAACGCCCGCCTCTACGAGCAGGCCCGCATGCGCCAGTCCTGGATCGAGTCGACCCGCGACATCGCGACCAGGCTGCTCGGCGAGCACGAGCCGGGCCAGGTGTTCCGGTTGATCGCCGACGACACCCTCGACCTGGCGCGCGCCGATGCGGTCATCGTGGCGATACCCAACCACTCGGGGCCCGACCACTCGGGGCCCGACCACTCGGGGCCCGACCACTCGGGGCCCGGCGACACCGGGCCCACCGACCTGGTGGTGGTCGAGACAGCCGGCGACGCACCCACGCCCACGTCGATGTCGTCGATCAGCATCGCCGACAGCGTCATCGGCGCCACCTTCGCCGACCGCACCCCGCGCCGGGTGACCGCCGTCGACTCCGCGCCCCTGGCAGCGCTGATCGCCGATCCCGGCCCGGCCATGGTGGTGCCGCTGCGGACCACGGATTCCGTCGCCGGGGTGGTGCTCGCGCTGCGCCGCAGCGGGGGCCGGGAGTTCACCGAGGATGAACTGGCCATGATGGCCTCGTTCGCCGACCAGGTGGCGCTGGCCTGGCAGCTGGCCAACAGCCAGCGCCAGATGCGCGAGATGGACGTCATCTCCGACCGGGACAGAATCGCCCGGGACCTGCACGACCACGTGATCCAGCGGCTGTTCGCGGTGGGCCTGTCACTGCAGGGCACCATCGGGCGCGCCCGGTCCGGGGAGGTGCAGAAGCGCCTGACCGACACCGTCGACGAGTTGCAGGCCGTCATCCAGGACATCCGCACCACGATCTTCGACCTGCACGGGGGCGGATCGGGTACAACCCGGTTGCGGCAACGTCTCGAGGAGTCCGTCGCCGCGTACGCGGGGTCCGGGCCGCGCACCGCGTTGACGTTGGTCGGGCCGCTGTCGGTGATCGACGCCCCGCTGGCCGACCACGCCGAGGCGGTGGTGCGCGAGGCGATGAGTAATGCCGTGCGCCACGCTCAGGCGCACACCGTGAACGTGCAGGTCCGCGTCGAGGACGAACTGAGCATCGAGGTGACCGACGACGGCACGGGCATGCCCGCCGACGTCACCGCCAGCGGTCTGAACAACCTGCGCAGCCGCGCCCGTGAGGTCGGCGGGCAGTTCTCCGTCGACCCGGGACCGGACGGCGGGACCGTCCTGCGATGGACGGCGCCGCTGCCGTGACCCACCCATGAAGGTGCTCTCCGCCGTCTCGGAACTCTTCCCCCTGGTCAAGACCGGGGGGCTCGCCGACGTCACCGGAGCACTGCCCGCCGCCCTGGCGCCCTACGGCATCGACATGCTCAGCCTGGTCCCCGGCTATCCCGCGGTGCTGGCGGGGTTGGAGGCAGCGGAGGTGGTGCACGCCTACCCCGATCTGTTCGGCGGCCCGGCGCGGCTGCTGCGGGGACGTGCGCGGAGTCTCGACGTCGTCGCCGTCGACGCCCCGCACCTTTTCGACAGGCCGGGCAACCCCTACCGCGGACCGGACGGGAGGGACTGGCCCGACAACGCCCGGCGCTTCGCCGCATTGTCTAGGGCTGCAGCGGATTTCGCATCCGGACAGGCTGCCGGTTACCGCGCCGACGTCCTGCACTGCCACGACTGGCAGACCGGACTGGGCCCCGTCTACGCCAAGCACCAGGGCGGGCCGAAATCAGTGCTGACGGTGCACAACATCGCCTTCCAGGGGCAGTTCCCGGCGTGGGATTTCGGCATGCTGGGTCTGC
>CAIOYU010000477.1 GCA_903862565.1 uncultured Actinomycetes bacterium
GAGCACAGCCCCAGCCCATCCCGGGGATTCTGGGCCAGTTGGCCTCAGGCGGCGGTGCCGGTCGGCAACGCACTGGCCACCGTGGTGCTGCTGACGCTGACGACGACCCTGCCCGAGGCGTCGTTCCTCTCCTGGGGGTGGCGGGTCGCGTTCTGGCTGTCGGCGGTGGTGGTGCTGATCGGCTACTACATCCGCACCAAGGTCACCGATGCGCCCATCTTCGTCGCCGCGCAGCAGGAGGCAGAGCAGTTCAAGAAGCGCTCCTACGGCGTCTTCGAAGTTCTGAAGCGTTATCCCCGTGGGGTTTTCACCGCGATGGGGCTTCGGGTGGTGGAGAACATCCTGTACTACCTGGTGGTGACTTTCTCGATCACCTATCTCAAGATCCAAGTCAAAGCAGACACCGCCCACATCCTGTGGTGGCTGCTCATCGCCCACGCCGTGCACTTCGTCGTCATCCCGCAGGCCGGGCGGGCCGCGGACCGGTACGGCCGCCGGCCCGTCTATCTGATCGGGGCCCTCGGCGCCGGCGCCTGGGGTTTTTTCGCGTTCCCGATGATGGACACCGGGCGTTACCCGCTCATCATCGCGGCGATCGTGCTCGGTCTGGTCGCCCACGGGCTGATGTTCGCGCCGCAGCCGTCACTGCTGGCCGAGATGTTCCCGACCCGGATGCGCTATTCCGGTGTCTCCCTTGGCTATCAGGTCACCGCGATCTTCGCCGGTTCGCTGGCGCCGATCATCGCGGTGAAGCTGCTGCAGACCTACAAGTCGTCGGTGCCGATCGCGCTGTACCTGGCCGGGGCGGCTGTTATCACCCTGATCGCGCTGGCGTTCGCCCGCGAAACCAGGGGAATCGACCTCGCGCACGTCGACGCCGCCGACGCCGCCCGGTGAAGGCGGCTACCCGTCATACGGATTCAGGAGTTCGGTGTAGACCAGATCCTGGTCCTGATAGTTCTCGAGAATCAATGGCACATAGTCGATTCGGCTCCAGATCCCGCTCGTGACGCTGCCGTCGAAGGTGACGCGGAGCAGGCCGGTCGTCGGGTCGACGGTGCCACCGGTGGGCTTGACGGGTGCCGACTGGGATGGCGACATCACCAGCTGATTGCTCGAATTGATCCAGTACGATCCGAGCCACGCGCTCGACCCGTCATAGACATCCCCGCTCTGCAGACCTCGGTCGCTCGGAGCGAATGGGAGGTCGACGCTGGTTGCCCCGCCTCCGGGGACTATCGAGGTCTTGACGTTGGTGACCGCCGGTGAGCCCGTCTGGAAAGCCACCGACATCGTCGGGTTGTAGTTGGTGGTGTTGTAACTGGGCCGGTCGCGGCCCAACGACCACATCGACAGCAGCCCAACGCCGTTGGCGTGAGCCCAATTCATCACGGTGTTGCCCGCCCCGCCGACCTGGGCGGGGGTGATGGCCTCCACCGTCGCGGCATCACCGGGAACGTAGTGCTCGGGAGTGGCGCCTTCCACGTAGAGGGTGTCGTCCTGGCCGACCATCAGCGTGACACCCAACTTGTGAAAGGCGTCCTCGCGGCTTGTCGCGAGGCCGTAGTCGACCAGATAGTCGACGGCCCCCTTGATCGGGAAGTCCTTGATGTTGATCCCGGTGTCGGCCTCGGCGATGAGCATGTCGACCATGTTCTTCTGATTGGCCAGCATGTATTCGTACACCTCCACGCCATAGTCGAAGGCCATCATGTTCCAGGTTTCGACCTTCAGACCGACCTGGCCGGCCGAGGTGATCAGCCGTCCCGGGTCAGTCGTCGGAGCCCAACCGCTGTTGGGCCCGATCGGCAGCACGTAGGACAGGTCCATTCCGGGGAAGACGTTCTCATCCTGGATCGCTTTGAAAACGCGGTTGCGCTGGTTGTTGATCCCCCACTGCGACAGGCTGAGCGCCGGGCCTTCGATATCCAGGTCGAAGTGACGAATACCCATGTCGTAGAAGTACGTGATGGCGTCTTCGTAGGCCTTCTTCATCGCGACGAAACCTTCTGGTAGGCCGTAGCTCACGATGGTGCTGGCGTCGACGTTCTCCGAACCCAGTGCGCGGTCCAGGGTGATGGCGATGGCGGTGACGTTGTTGCCCTCGGTCACCAGGGCCCCAGAGGTGGCCTTGGGCACCGGGTAGCGGGCGACGTGGGTGAAGGTGAACGTACCGTTCTTGTCGACCGTGTACAGGTCGGTCGGACCGCCGTAGATCAGGAATTGCCCGGCGATGCTGCCCTGCTCGATCGTGGCGAGGTTGATCGGCGTTTCGAGGGGAAGGGTGACCACCGTCTGGCCGGTCGCGGGGACGCGGCCGCTTTGCGTCCCGCCGGCTTTGCCATTGAGTTGGCCGATCTCAACGCCGTTCTGGCAGGCGGTGATTCCGCCGAACGACACGATCGCCGTGAGGCGGTTTGCCAGGGCAGCGGCGATATCTTCCTTGATAGCGATGCCACTCGGGTCGTTGAACTTGTACAGAGAATTCGATGCGCTGCCCCAGATGAAGTCACCACCGGCTGCTGTCTGATTGACGAAGGCCAGCGTGGCCGCCTGGATTTCGGTCTTGGTCATCGTGGCGACCAGACTCGGCTTACCGGTCTGGGCCGGATCGACGCTGTCGTTCATGTACCAGGTCTGTTCGCGTTGGCCCATCGCCGCCATGTCGATGTACGGGGCGAAGACGTTCAGTGCGCTGCTGCCGCACGCCGCGTTGCAGCCGCCGGGTAGGCCGTCGGTGCCGGGAGTGCCGTTATTGGAAAACAGGACCAGCAGGCGACCCTTGCCCGCCGCGCCCCCCGCTCCGCCCTGGCCGTGAGGGTCGTTACCTGCGGAGGATCCCCCGTCGCCGCCGTCGCCGCCGTCGCCACCCCGGCTCAGAAGCCAGCCGCCATCGCCGCCTTGGCCGCCGCTGCCACCGTTCCCGCCCGAGGCGAAGCCGGAAGCGCCTTGACCGCCGTTGCCGCCGTTGCCGCCGAAGCCCAGTACCGAGAGCGCACCGGTGGCGCCGCCGGTGCCGCCGTTACCACCGCCTCCGGCGAGGGTGGTGGCGTCCCCGCCGGTTCCGCCGTAGCCTCCGCTACCGAAGAACAGACCACCGCGGCCGCCGTCGCCGCCGGATTGGCCGGCCAGGCCGTCACCGCCGTCGCCACCGGTGCCGAACCACCCGGCGTTCCCGCCGTTCCCGCCGTTGTATCCGGCGCCGCCATCGCCGAGGATGCCGCCCTTTCCGCCGTTGCACGCGGTGTCCCCGGTGCAGGTGGTGGAGTCGTAGCTGAATCCGTTGCCGACGAGGATGCCTGCGTCGGGATGGTCCGCGGTGCCGTTGCCGATGAACGTGCGGACGAAGTCAGCCAGCGGCGTGCGTTGGCCCGTTGTGGTGACGGCGGCTGCCTTGGCCGTGGCCCCCACCGCGCCGAGTTCACGGCGGGTGACGGCGGCGACCGTCCACGCCAGCGCTGCGGCCTCAGGGGCACCGTCACCGCCAGCGGAACCCAGCACTGACGACAGCTGCGAGCCGGATCCGGAAACTGAACCCGCAGCAGCGGCGCGCATGGCGGGGGCGGTTGCCGCCTGCAGGACGGGGGTCAGGGCCCACTTTCGGGTCTGACCGGACAGCGGCAACGCTCGAGTGTCCTGGGCCGGAGTAGCAAGCTGCGCAATGGTAGTGGGAATCGCTCTGGGAATCGCGTGGGGAACTGCATGGGTAATCGAAGCCGTTGCCGATGCGGGCGGCGGGGCTGACGACACAGGGCGTGCCGGTGTCGTCGCGGCGGTCGATAGCGGACTCTGGTTCGTCGGCGAGGATTTCCGGACCGGTGTGTCGGACTGACGACCGCCGGCATGGCCGCGGCTGCGCGGAGCCGTGGTGGTGGTGGAAGTCGGGGAGTCACTCGCCGCAGCGGAATGGGCGCCACGAGGACCAGGCCCCGCTTCGGCATCCGAGGTGCTTGCGCCGGTGTCGCCTGTGGCGATCGCCGGTACCAAGGCGATACCCGCGCCGACCCCCAGTGCGACGGCCAAGGCTCCGACGCGGCCGATGAAGCGCCCGTGCCCCGCGGTCGTGTTCGCTTTACCCATTGAACGCTTCCCCTAAACCGAAAAAAGACTGAGAAAAATGTCCAGGAATGCTGTGACCTGCTGAATCTAACAGCGCGACTGCGCAATCGTGGGGCTATGCCCGGGTTCATCCTCCGCCGGGGCTGCGCCGAGACGGCTAGCGGCCGGCTAGCGGTGCAGCCAGGCGCCGAGACGGCTTAGCGGTGCAGCCAGGCGCCGA
>CAIOYU010000478.1 GCA_903862565.1 uncultured Actinomycetes bacterium
CTCGCGTTGGGCACCAGCCCATTCATCCCGATCGCGGGGACCGGTGCGACCAGATCTGACGCCGCGATGACGGAGCCTGGCAAGATGACGGAGCCTGGCGATACGGCTTGTCCAGCGGTGTCCAGCATGAGGCCCTTCGCTTGCACCGCGGCGATTCGGCTTCGAAGCTCTGACTGCGTGCTCTGCAGATCCGCTCGCACCTCGGCAGCCGCTTCAACGGCAGCCGCGGCTGCGGCCGCAGACTTGGCGGCTGTGGCTTCGCGGAGCTTTGCCTCCCGCTCAGCCTGTCGGAATCCGCGCATCCGCGACGACATCTCCGTGGCCATCACCCGTTGAACGGACAGCTTGTCGATCAGGCCCTTGGGCGTGGTAGCCGTAAGGAGCGCGTGGAGACCATCTGCACGCCCGCCGGTGTAAACCGCGGCCGCGAGAACGTCGACGGCCTGCTGGTAGCTGGCCAAACGCCCGCTGGCGGCATCGAACTCTGCCAGATCGACGGCGTGCGCCTGATCGGCGCGCGTGAGTGCTTGAAGTCTGTTGTCCAGATTCGCCTGCGCTGTTTGAACAGTAGCGGCCAGCTGCTCAGCCTGCTGAGACAGTTCCTTGAGCTCCACCAGCGGGTCATCTTGCGGGTCGGCAGCGGCGGGACCGCACCACGGCGGGACGAGCAGCGCAAGCGCGGCGATCGCGATGACGAAACGAACACCGCCAGCCCGCCTTGCCGCACGCGGGGCAACGAAATCCAAGACCCGACCCTCCCTTTCGCCACTAGTCGACCGACCCGTCACATGAGGTCTCGAAAAGATAACGAACGCACGGCCGCGCTGTCTAACCTCCAGCGGAGCCGCGTACCCCAGCCGCGCTCGGGGCTGGTCAGCGGACGTCGGGATCGGATGGGAACCCTCGGCTGTTTCGCTTCTGCCCGTCTCGGCGAACAGTCCGCTGACACCCGCACGGGCGGGCGGAGCAGGTTCCACGTCTGGCCGTCACCACAGGGACCTGTTGCCGTCCCGGCGATGCCCGCCGCGAACGCCAGCTCTTGAAGCCTCGCCTTGCCCCAGGATGCCGTACTCGTCGATCTCATAGACGTGGGCTGCGCCAATGTCGAAGAACATGCCGACCACTCGCACGCGACCAGCTTGCACCGCTTCAGCCAGCATGGGATGGCGGGTCAGACGTTCTACTTGAACCGCGACATTGACGATGGCGAGCTGGTCGGCCGAGCTGAAACCCTGCAGTTCGGCGCTCATCCGGGCGGGGTGATGGTTTTGGTAAGCCCGGAGACTGTCCGAGGCGTGGCGGAGCCACTGGGCCACAGCAGCGTGGGGGCTCTTAGAACCCGGCAACAAGGCCTTCATCGCGCCGCAGCACGAATGACCGCACACTACAACGGAATTCACGCGCAGTTGATTGAGCGCGAAACTCAGTGAGGCGTCGACCGACCCATCGTTGACGTCGGCGGGAACAAGGTTGCCAACGTTGCGGACGGTGAACAGATCGCCCGGGCCGCTGGAGGTGATGACATTGGGCAGAATGCGGGAATCGGTGCAGGTGAGGAAAAACGCATCGGGGTCCTGGACGTTTACCAGCTCGGCGACGTGGGGTCGCAGGGCATGGGACCCGCGCTGGTTGTACTCCGTGATGCCATCAATGATCGACGCACCGGTACCGACGGTCTCGCTTCGAGGCCACGACCGCCATGGAACCAAGCCCATGGCGCGGGAGCTGAAGTGGCGCTGCGGCGGCTTCAGTAGCGCATGATGCAGCTCAGCCTGGCTGGACTCGATGATCATGACCGTGCCGCCGCCAGCCTCGTGGGCGCGTTTCCACTCAGAGATGGCCTCGGAGCAGGCGCGGTCGATGTAGTCGGCGTTGATGGAGAGCGTGGTGTGCGCCCCTGCGTCAACGGTGCTCAGCGTCGCGGTGAGTCGTGGGAGCGACAGAAAGCTCAGCGACCCGTCGAGAGCGACGTGCCACTGCCGTGAACCCTGTGTGCCGAAGGGCCGGGCTTCCATGTGTGTGCGCATCACCCGGGCAACCAGGATGCTGATCGCCACCAGGAGTCCAATGCCGACACCTTCGAGCAGATTGAGGAAGACCACGCACACGATCGTGATGGTGTAGACCGCGAGATCGCCGGTGCGCCAGGCGAGTTTTACGTGCGCGAGCTTGACCAGCTGCAGGCCGATGACGACGAGCAGGCCAGCCAGCGCTGCCTTGGGGACCAGCTCGATGAGGTTGCTGAACAGCGAGGCGAACAGCAGGACCCACACACCGTGCAGGATTGCTGAGGATCGCGTTCGCGCGCCGGCGGCCACGTTGGTGGAGCTGCGGACGATGACCCCGGTGACGGGTAGACCACCCAGGAAGCCCGACACCACGTTCGCGCTACCTTGACCAAGCAATTCGCGATCGAGGTTGGTTCGTGGTCCTGAGTGGAGTTTGTCGACGGCGACAGCGGACAATAACGACTCGACGCTGGCGATCAGCGCGACAGTCAGCACGCTGAAGATCACGCCCGGCCAATCACCATTGGCGGGTCCGGTTAGGGTTGGCAGGCTCAATGCTTGGAAGAAGTCACCCGTCAGGGAGATTCGCTCCGCCGGTGAGTCGGTGACAACGGCCAACACCGTCGCCACGGTGATGGCGGCCAAAGCTCCCGGGACGACGCGCGCCTTCGCTGGCAGCTTGGGCCACAACACGAGGAGCGCGATCACCACGGCGCCGATGATGACGTCGGACAGGTGGTGGTTGAGGACCGATCGCGGCAGCTCCGTGAGGTTCTGCCAGGCAGAGCTTTGCGATGTACCGCCCAGCAGAATGTGGAACTGCTGCAAGGCGATGGTCACCCCGATGCCGGCAAGCATGGCGTGAACCACTACCGGTGCGATGGCAAGGGCAGCGCGCGCCCGCCTGCTCAAACCGAAAAGGATCTGCAGCGCGCCCGCGCCGAGGGTTATCAGACAGGTCATCTCCCAGCCGAATTTGTTGACGATCTCGGCCACCACGACGGTGAGGCCCGCGGCGGGGCCACTGACCTGCAGCGGGGACCCGCCAATCGCCCCCGCGACGATACCGCCGACGACGGCGGCGATCAGGCCTGCCATCAGCGGTGCGCCCGAGGCAATAGCGATACCCAGAGAGAGCGGCAACGCGACGAGGAACACCACGAGCGAGGCGGGAAGGTCGTGTCGCACGTTCCCCCGGAGGATTGCGAGCGATTCGTGGAGCGACGGGCGCCGTTCAGCACAACTCTCGGAGGCCCGACCGGGAAGTCGGGTGCGTTCCTTCTGTGAGCCTTCGTTCATGATGGAGTCACTTTCTGTGAACCATCGCCGAGACGACGGCGACGGAATTCGAATGAGATGGCGCCGAACCGGAGCAGGTGTGTGCTACCGCCTGCCCCCCCGGGCCGGGGGGCTGGAGACCGGACGATCCGCCGCGGAGGGCAATGTCGCACCCGGCCTGATGGCGTTCTGCCGGGCGGCACGGCAGTTGCCCAGCTCGCCTGGGCGGCAGCCTGCGGCGCCGTTCGCCGCCCCCAGACGATTACGGCTCTCGACGGTCCAGCAGTTCCCGGTGACCGGGTCCAACTGCCCCCCGCAGGCGGCACTCGCCGTAGGCGCGGTGTAGACGGCCGCCGACAGCGCCAGTCCGCCGGCGAGGATCGCAGCTGAGATGCCCGTCAGGTTGATGGCCCCGACATGAGCGAATCCTGATCGCATAAGTTCCTCCTGAGTGGTTACGTACGTAGTTGTTACGTATCAACTGCAACGTACGTCCCGTCCGCCCCAGGGGGAACATCGTTTGCGTCACGGGATGGCGACGGTACCGTCACGACGGGGGAACTGCCCATCGCCCTTAAATGGTTCTGGCACTGAGGATTTCGAGTCGAACAGTGGCCGAAGTACTCGCTATGATCATCTACGGTGCCGCTACGTATATCATCGGGGCCATGCCGCGCGGCCCAGGGTTGCGCAGCGTGTAACCGCCAGACCAACAGCCCGGGACCGCTTCTTACCGACGTCATTGGAGGATTTACCGATGGCCCCTGTCACGCGAATCCTTCTGACGGCCTTCGCGGTCATCACCCTGCTCGTAGGGACGGGCGTGTATCTGTCCGTTCGGGGCGACGACACTGCCACCACTCAATCCGACAGCGGCCCACCGGGTCAGTTGGTCCGCGACAACAGCCATCGTCTCGGCGAGGCGTCACGTGAGGCCGTCACCCTGGTGGAATTCCTGGACTTTGAGTGCGAGGCGTGCCGCGCCGCCTTCCCCATGGTCGAGCGGCTGCGCAGCGAATACGGCGAGCGGCTCAACGTCGTTGTCCGCTACTTCCCCATCCCGTCGCACTTCAACGCCGAAAGGGCGGCGCGTGCGGTGGAGTCGGCAGCCCAGCAGGGCAGGTTCGAGGCCATGTACAAGAAGATGTACGAGACCCAGGCCGAATGGGGCGAGCGCCAGACACCCGCGGACTCACTGTTCCGGGAATTTGCCACCGAGCTCGGTCTGGACTTGGCCCGCTACGACGCGGCCTACAGCGACCCCGCAACGCTCGAGCGGGTGAAACTCGACGTGGCCGATGGCAAGGCCCTCGGCGTCAGGGGCACGCCGACGTTCTTCCTCAACGGGGACAAGCTGAAGTTCAACGACTACGGGGAGCTGTCGGCGGCGGTCGAACGCGCCCTCAACCAGAAGTCGTGACCGGCGACCACACCGCGGGGGCCGACCGGCAGCGGCACTAGCACCTCAGGAAGTTCAGCATCTACTATGCCGCTACGTAGATACGATGGCCTGCCAGCCCCGTAAGCGGTCGGCGAACAAGGGAAAGGTGTCTCACCCGATGGGAGGTGGCATCCTGCGGCGCCGGCTTAGGACCGCGATCGTCGAGGTTCTCGTCGCTATCGTGGCGGTGACAGCGCTCCCGATCACGACCTCGGCTGCAGCCGAACCGCGACTTCCAGAACCTGCACCGAGCGACATCCTGACGATTCCCGCTCCCGCTTCATCGGATCCGGCCGATCCCGGGGCCCCCTTGGGGCCGCCAATGACCACACCAGGAACAGCAGCGGCCGGCCAGAATCCGGACCCGTACCTGGGACCGCCGGTCTTCGCTCCCCCCACGTTCAACCCCGTGAACGGCGCAGTTGTTGGCGTTGGCAAGCCCATCATCATCAATTTTCAGATTCCGATCACCGACCGCGGTCTCGCTGAACAGGCTGTCCGCATTTCATCAACCCCCGCCGTTGCGGGAAAGTTTTACTGGATGAGTACCACCCAACTCAGATGGCGTCCGATGGAATTCTGGCCGGCCAACACCGCGGTCACCATCGACGCGGGCGGAACGAAGTCGAGCTTTCGCACCGGTGATGCGTTGGTGGCGACCATCGACAACGCGACCCTGCAAATGAAAGTCACCCGCAACGGCGCCCTGGAGAGGACGATGCCGGTATCCCTGGGCAAACCGGGCTATGAGACACCTAACGGGACCTACTACGTTCTCGAGAAGTTCGCCGACATGGTGATGGACTCCTCGACCTACGGCGTTCCCGTAACATCCGCCGAAGGCTACAAAATCAAAGTCCGGCACGCTGTGCGGATCAACAACGCCGGCATCTTCGTCCACGGGGCACCCTGGTCGGTGGCAGACCAAGGCCGTCGCAACGTCAGCCACGGCTGTCCCAACCTGAGTCCCAGCAATGCGCAATGGTTTTTCAACACCTTCGGAAGCGGCGACCCAGTCGTTGTGCGGAACTCCACCGGTGTTTACAACGAAAACGACGGAGCGCAGGACTGGCAGCTATGACAACGCCGCCGCATCTACGGCCACCCGGCGGCAGAAGTGCAACCCTGTTTCGCAAGCGTCGGCTCCAATGCCATGCTGGCTGGGTCCAGGCGCGTCGACAGACCCGAGGCGACGCGTGACGTCGTAAGCTACCTACTGACTAGGTCAGGAGGTCCGACAATGGCTCGGGTGCGCGGCTTCGGGGAACTCGAAGCGACGGTCATGGACCGTCTGTGGAATCGCGGGACCGACTCCGCCACCACGGTCAGGGAGATTTTCGACGAGCTGGGCGCCGAGCGACATATCGCCTACACGACGGTGATGTCGACGATGGACAACCTGCACAGCAAAGGCTGGCTATCGCGGGAACGCGACGGCAAGGCCTACCGCTACCGGCCTACCCTCACGCGCGAGGAACACAGCGCGCGACTGATGCTGGAGGCGCTGAGCGGAGGGGGACGTTCAGAGGCGGTCCTCAACCACTTTGTGGCGCAGATCGACGCGGAGGAGTCCGCAAGTTTGCGTAACGCCCTGCGGCGCCTGTCGGGCAAGACCGGTCGACGGTGACGATCGCTGCAGCCTTGCTGCTCTACGTTGCCGCCGTCCTGATGATCGGGCCCACGGTATTGGTGCGGATCACTGCAGTCGGCTGGGCGCCGCGCTTGGCGATCACCGCCTGGCTGACGGCCATCGTGACGGTGATCGGCTGCTCAATTGCCGTCGTCGGGCTGCTGCTCGTCGAGGCCGCCGGGCACTGGGACAACCCCGACGAACTACTGGTGTCGTGCCTGGAGCGCCTTCGCGCGATCGCACTGGGGCACGGCGGCGGAGTGGCCCAAGTCGTCGCGATCGCAGCGATGGCTCTCACAGTCGCGAGCCTCATCGCAGCTAGCATGCGGTTCGGCCGGGCGCTGAGCCGGATGCGCAGCCACACCTTCGCCCACGCTGATGGCGTGCGTCTGGTCGGCAGACCAATCGGAAGCGATGTCATCGTCATAGACGCGCCCACACCTGCGGCCTACTGTGTCGCAGGTCGGCCGCCGGCGATCGTTGTCACCACCGCAGCGTTGACCGCGCTCGACCAACGCCAACTCAACGCCGTCATTGCTCACGAACGTGCTCACCTCAAGGGGCGTCACGCATACCTCGTCGCCGCCGTGCGCGGGCTCACTACCGCTCTTCCCACCATCAGACTGTTCGCCGGTGCGGCGATGCACGTCAGTTCTCTACTGGAGATGTGCGCCGACGATGCCGCCGCCCGCGCCTATGGGCGCCGACCTCTCCTCGATGGGCTTTTGACTCTGTCCGGCGCGGGCACGCCGGCTCACGGTTTGGCTGCGGCAGGAATTGCCGTGCTGGCCCGCGCCCAGCGCCTGTCAGACCCGCCCGGCGGCCTCGCCCGAATCCGGTCCTGCTTCGCGCTCTGCGGTGCCGTTGTAGCGATGTCTGCGACACCGGCGACCATCGCGGTGCTATCTCTGTCGGGTGCTTTGATCTGCTTCGCGTAGGCAAGGAAAGCTCGCCGCTATATGGCAGATCCCCCCATCCGTCGCGAGAGCGACCGGTCTCCTGCACAGGGCGCGCGCTCGTGTGGCTGTGCCCACAGCAGTCGGGGCATCCAGCGGCGCCATTGCCGTGGCTCGCACGCGCTAGTCGTCCTCTGCGTCGGCGTGTAGTCGATGGCCGATCCCTAAGGTTGGGGAATCCGAGATTCGCGCCGGTGCGCCGTAATGGGGTGGTCTTAGTTGCCAGGTCCGAGCAGGATGCGGCTGAGTTCTGTTGTCGTCGTAATGCCGTCGTCGTAGCCACCTTCGTCGCCGAGGGCGTTCATGACCGCCAGCGTGTAACGCTGTTGGGGTCCGGCGAAGCCGACAGTGTTGACCACCCAGCCGCCTTCCTCCTGTGACCAACCGTTCTTGTTACCGGGACTCATCGCCGGTCCGGCTCCCCAAACTCCCCATTGTTGGCGGCCGTCGACGCGCTGCATCTCAGCGACCACCGCGGCTGCGTCGGGCCGGTCGAGGCCGGTGAGAACGAAGTTCATGAGAGCGTCGAAGTCGTCGGCGGTGCCTTTTTGAAATCCCCAGTCCGGGAAGACGTCCCCGAAGCCTGGTTGTGGCCGCACATTGTCCATGCCGTAGCGCGGGAAGTTGGTGTTGAATGCGTGGGTCGGTCCGCCGTACCGCGACCACAGGGTATCCGCGGCCTCGTTGTCGGAGTGGCGGAGCATGGCCGCCATGAGGCGACGGTCGGCGTCGGTGAGTCGCAGGGCGCCCACGCGCTCGCGGGCAAGCAAATCGGCGACCATCGCCAGTTTGATCGTCGACGCAGTCCAGATGGCAAAGCCGGCGTTGGCGTTGCGGAACTTCATTCCGGTCGCTCGGTCACGCAGCACATAGCCGACGGTTCCGGGGCGGCCGGCAAGGTATGTGTCTGCGGCGGCGATTCGCTGGCTCAAGCCGCAGTCAGCAGTGGACGGTTCACAGCCCGCGCGGGCCAGGGGTTGGGTTGAGCCAGTAGCGACCAGCAGAAGCAAGGTAACGGCCAAGACGGACGGAGCTCTCCTCGGACTCCTTGGCACAGTCTCGCTCCATCCGGGTTGTCGGGACACCTGGCTTGTCGGCCAACACCGCGCAGTTGTGACGACACTATGGACGACCAAGCGGCGGATGGTTCGGACGCACCGCAGCACCATAAGTTGTTAAGCAAGCGTTATTCGCGGCCTCCCGACGCGGTCGAGACGTCCAGCCGCCGAGATCACCGACCCCCCAACCAACCCTAGGTAACTACTGCTCTACTACATGGGTTAGTAGTAGAAGCATTTTCCGTCGTCACCGCCCCGGGGCGTGCGGTGGTTTGGTGTTGGTTGTGTGAAGATTCGCTCAAGACGCGGTATGACGCGGCCCGCGCGGCACGATACGAGGATGGATCGTTTACCCGGCCTCGCCCGAGCGGCGCTGACCTCGGCTATCGCGCGCTGGTGGTCGATGACGAGGCCGCCCCGGCCGACGTGGTCGCCAGTTATCTGCAGCGCGATCATTTCAAGGTGACGGTCTGCCACGGCGAGGCTGAGGCGTTGGCGGTGGCCCGCGAGGTCGACCCCGACGTGGTGGTGCTGGACCTGGGGTTGCCGCGTATCGACGGGCTGGAGGTGTGCCGGCAACTGCGGACATTCTCCGATGCCTTCGTGGTGATGCTGACCGCCCATGACACCGAGATCGACACCATCGTCGGGCTGTCGGTGGGGGCCGATGACTACCTCGCCAAACCGTTCAGCCCGGGCCGCTGTCGATCGAGGTGGCGAGCCGTCAGGTATTCCTCGACGAGGACCCGATCCCGTTGACCCGCAACGAATTCGACATCCTGGCCGTGTTGTCCTCGCGCCCCGGTGCGGTGTGGAGGAGCCGCCGGCTCATCGACCCGGTGTGGGGCGCCTGGGTGGGCAACGACTACCCGGTCGACGTCCACGTCGGGCACCTTCGCCGCAAACTCGGCGACGACCCCGCCACCGGGCGGTTCGTGTTCACCGTCCGCGGGGTGGGCTACCGGATGGGAACCAGGCGATGACGACGCGACCGGGAATGGGGATGCGCGGGCGGCTGCTGGCCGCCCAGACGCTGGTGCTGCTCGCCGGCGGGGTGACCACCGGGGTGGTCGCTTCGGTGGTCGGGCCGCCGCTGTTCCGCGAGCACCTGCGCCAGGCCGGGGTGGCGCACAACTCCAACGAGCAGTTCCATGCCGAGCAGGCCTACCAGCACGTCACCGCGCTGTCGATCGCGGTGGCGATCACCGTGGCCGCCGCGACCGCGTTCGTCGTCACCGCCCATCTGAGCCGGCGCCTGCACCGTTCCGTCGTCGAACTGTCGCAAGCGGCATCGGCGATCGCTGAGGGCCGCTACGACATCCGCGTCGCTTCGCCGCGACTGGGAGACGAATTCGACGACTTGGCCGGCGCGTTCAACCAGATGGCGCAGCGCCTCCAATCGGTGGAATCCACCCGACGCCGCATGTTCGGGGACCTGGCCCATGAGATCCGCACCCCGGTGGCCGTGCTCGAGGCCTACCTCGAAGCCGTCGAGGACGGGATCAAAACCCTTGACCCCCAGACAATTGCGATGCTGCGCGAGCAGACCGGTCGGCTGGTGCGCTTCTCCGTCGATGCCGCCTCCCTGGCCCACGCCGAGGAATCCCATACCGCGATCACTCCAGGATGGGTCGACACGGCCGAACTCCTCACCGCACTGTGGGCGGTGTTCGCCGACCGCTACGCCACCAAGAAGGTTGCCCTGCACACCCACGTCGGTGATATCGCACGGATCTGGGCCGACCGGCAACGGCTCACTCAGATAATGGGCAACCTGCTCGACAACGCCCTGCGGCACAGCCCCGCCGGCGGGGACGTCACTCTCACCGCTACCCGGCGCAGCCAGGAGATGGTTATCACCGTGACCGACGGTGGCGACGGGATCCCCGCAGAGCACCTGCCGCACGTCTTCGAACGATTTTATCGCGCCGACTCCGCCCGCGACCGCGGCCACGGCGGATCGGGTATCGGACTGGCGATCGCCAAAGCGTTGACCGAAGCCCACGGCGGCCACATCAGCGCGACCAGCCTCGGCCCCGGCCGGGGTGCCACCTTCACC
>CAIOYU010000479.1 GCA_903862565.1 uncultured Actinomycetes bacterium
CGCCGTCACCGGTCAGACTCCCTCGCAGCGCTATGAGGTGCTGGCCGCCAAGTACGGCGCCCCGGTCTACGCACGCGTCGACGCACCCGCCGACCGTGAGCAGAAGGCTCGATTGTCCAAGCTTTCGGCGGAGCAGGTGACGGCGACCGAACTGGCCGGTGAGCCGATCACCGCCAAGCTCACCGCCGCGCCCGGCAATGGCGCCCCGCTGGGCGGGCTGAAGGTCACGACGGCCAACGGCTGGTTTGCCGCCCGCCCGTCGGGCACCGAGGACGTCTACAAGATTTACGCCGAGTCTTTCCTGGGCCTCGAGCATCTGGCACAGGTGCAGCAAGCCGCGCGGGAGCTGGTGAATACAGTCATCTCGTGAGTTCCATAGCGCAGGGCGCCAATGTGTCGAAGGCACAGACCCGGCTGCCCCGCGAGGTGTGGCCGCTGATCGGGGCCAACGCCATCATCGCGCTGGGTTACGGCGTGGTGGCCCCGGTGCTGCCGCAACTTGCCCGTTATTTCGGCGTGAGCATCAGCGCCGCGACATTCCTGATCACGGCCTTCGCCGTCATGCGACTTTGCGCGGCGCCGCCCACCGGGTTGCTGGTGCAACGACTGGGAGAGCGGTGGATCTACGTCAGTGGCGTACTCATCGTCGCGGTGTCGACGGCGGCATGCGCATTCGCCCAGACCTACTGGCAGTTGTTGTTCTTCCGCGCGGTCGGCGGGATCGGCTCGACCATGTTTTTCGTCTCCGCGCTGGCCCTGATGATCAGAATCAGTCCGCCCGATGCCCGGGGCAAGGTGGCGGGCATGTTCTCCACCGGGTTCCTGGTGGGTTCGGTCGTCGGCCCGGTGCTGGGCAGCCTGACCGCCGGGCTGGGCCTGAGCGCTCCGTTCCTCATTTATGGCGCGCTGCTGCTGGTGGCGGCCGCCATCGTCCTGGTCAGCCTGCGGCACTCGGCTCTGGCCGCACCGGCTGGCAAAGACGAGTCGACGGTCACCGTGCGGGTTGCCCTGCGCCACCGCGCCTATCGCGCGGCGCTGCTGTCGAACTTCGCCACCGGATGGTCGTTTTTCGGGCTGCGCTTTGCATTGGTGCCGCTGTTCGTATCGGAGATTCTCGATCGCAGTCCCGGGATGGCGGGGCTGGCGCTGGCCGCCTTCGCCGTCGGCAATGTCGCTGCGGTGATCCCCAGCGGCCGGTTGTCAGACCGGATCGGGCGTAAGCCTCTGCTCGTCACCGGACTCGCACTGTCCGGGTTGTCGACAGCCGTCCTCGGTCTGGCGATGTCGTTGCCGGCGTTCCTCGCCCTGGCGGTGGTCTCCGGCGTTGCCTCCGGGGTGTACAACTCGCCGCAGCAGGCCTCGGTCGCCGACATCATCGGCCAGGCTCGGGGCGGGACGGCGGTCGCGACGTTCCAGATGATGTCGGACTTCGGCTCGATCGTCGGATCCATCGGGGTGGGGGTGATCGCCCAGCAGTTGTCATTCGGCTGGGCGTTCGCGGTCAGTGGTTTGATGCTGTTGATTGCCGCGGTCGGTTGGATGTTCGCCCCGGAAACCCGCGATCAATCGCCCCTGGAGCACACGCCGGTGCGGGCCCTGGGGCCGGAGGCGGCCGGCGAGCTGCCCTGATCGCTTTTTGAGGCCACTGCGGCGGTGGTGTAGTTTCGACACACCTGGGGCTATGGCGCAGTTGGTAGCGCACCACACTGGCAGTGTGGGGGTCAGGGGTTCGAATCCCCTTAGCTCCACCAGGA
>CAIOYU010000480.1 GCA_903862565.1 uncultured Actinomycetes bacterium
CCTGTGCGTCTTGCTTTCTTGGATCAGCGGGGTGCTCCCCGATGGATCGACCGGGGCGTTCCCCGATGCTCGAGACACCCTAACTGGAAAAGGCGCCATAACCCCAAGTCGGGGAGGCGTTCTCCCAGCGCCGACCGGTCGACCCGGTCAGCGCCCAGATTGGGCCGAGGGTCCGGAAATAGGTTTGCTGGTGCAAAGTATGGTCAGATGTTCACCTGAAGCGAACGGCAAACATCGGAGCGGTGTTTTCGGGCTTCACCCAGTGCGAAAACAACGCTCGGAGGACTCGACCACCTTGACCCACGTCCTTTTTCGCAAACTTGCGATGCCGATCCGGATGGACATCACCCACCCGGTAGCAAAGACCGAAAGTTTCACGGGTGGGGTTCGGGCGCTCGCCGCACCATGGGTCGCCCCGTCGGTACGGGCCCCCGGACTGGCGATGACGGGGGCTGAATTTTCGACGAAAAGTCCATTGGTCGATCCCCGCGACAATCTCGTTTGCTGGTGCAAAGCTGACAACGTGTGTCGGCGAAAGAGCTTGCAACGAGCGGCAAATCTCGATGATCTTTCCAGAACGACCCATCTGACCACGAAACCAACTACTGGGCGAGGACGTAAGAAATGAACCTGGATAGCCACAGCAACACCCCACTCGCACTGCAGCTAAGCCCTGCCGCCTCAGTAGCAAATGCGGCGCGTTTCATCGGCCGCGTCGGAGCGCTTGCCTTCGCACTCGGGATAGGCGCATTCTCGGTCGGCATCGGGATGGCGGCGGCCGACGCCGGAACCACCGCCGGCCAGGACTCCTCGGCGCCGGTGGCCGGTGCCAGCCAGGCGGCCCAGCCAGCGTCCCCCGGGCGCCGCGCCGCGGGCCGCGACAAATCCCGCCAGTCGGCTCCGGCATCGACACGGGGCGCAGTCGCCGCCCGAACGGCCGTCGCCCCGCAGACCGGAGACAACACCGCGCCACCTGCGGCCAGCACCACCCGGACCAGGACCGCTCCGCTCAGGGCGGCTCAGGTTCCGAACGCTCTCACTCAGGGCCCGATCAGCGTGGTCGGTCCGATGCCCACCCCGACCGCCGTCCCGTCCACCGCCGTGACGGCACCGGCGGCCACTGCTGCGCTTCCGTCCGCACCGGTGGCGGCTCTCGGCGCCGGCCTGCCCCAGGTTGCGGTCACCGCACCGGCTTCTCCCGCAGCCCCGGCGCTGACCCCGGCCCCCGCGGCGGCTGTCGCCAATGTCCTGGAAACGGTCCTGGCGCGGTTGTCCGGTGGCGTACCGGGTGCACCGGTGGAATCGCCGGTCTCCTGGGTGATGCTCGCGGCCACACGGCGCTTGGCCCGGCAGACCCGGGCCGCTACGTTCGCCGGCCAGGGCGGGGTGGCGGCCTCCGCCGCGGCCATCGCCGCCGGCACCACGACCACGATCACCTGGAACTGGGGCACCAACCCGGTGCTGAATTTCAACCCGGCCACCGACAGGTTGGACTTCGGCTGGATGGGGGCGAGCGCCTTCGATGTCACCGAGACGGCCGGGTCGACCAAGATCTCCATCGTGGGCAACAACCACAGCTACACACTGCAGAACGTTCCGGTCAGCGCGCTGACGATGACCAACATCATCGCCAAGGACACCGGGACCGTCACCAAGTGGCAGAACCTGATCACGGCAGCGGCAACACCGACCGTGTCGATCGCCAATGCCACCGTGGCCGAGGGTAACTCGGCAACCACACCGCTGGCCTTCACGGTGTCGCTGTCGAAGGCCTCGACCAAGACCGTCACGGTCGGCTACGCCACCGCCAACGGCACCGCGACCGCCGGGTC
>CAIOYU010000481.1 GCA_903862565.1 uncultured Actinomycetes bacterium
CGCGGGCGCGGCGGCTGCGAGCACGACCACCTCGGGTCCGGGTCTGCTGGGTGGGTTCCTGGCGCTGCCGAAGGCGTCGGCCACTGGTGGGTTCCGGCTGTTCGTCGACGGCTCGGCCGACAACCCGAATGCGGGCCTGCTCGGCGGTAAAGGCTTCACCTACACCTCGTATGCGGGTGCGTGCACCACCGGTGCGTGCAACGGCGGCCGGGCCGGTCTGCTGTTCGGTGACGGCGGCGGCGGGTACGCCGGCGGTGCCGGTGGCGCGGCGGGCCTTTTCGGCAACGGCGGCGCCGGCGGGGCCGGCCTGGCCGGTGTCAACGGCGGCCTCGGCGGCAACGGCGGTGCCGGTGGTGTGGTGTGGGGCAACGGCGGCAACGGCGGCGCGGGTGCGGCCTCGCTGACGGGTGTGGGTGCGGCCGGCGGGGCGGGCGGCAACGCGGCCCGAAGCGGGGTCATCTCGCTGGCCGGCCGTGGTGGTGACGGCGGCGCCGGGGGCGCCGGTCTGACCGGTGGTGGCGCCAGCGGCAAGGGTGGAGCCGGCGGGCAGTTCTTCGGCTTCGGCGGCAACGGCGGGGCGGGCGGGTCGGTCACCGGTACCAGCGGTGATGGCGGTGCGGGTGGCGCCGGCGGGGATTCGGGCTTTCTGACCCAGATGGGCGGCGCCGGCAACGGCGGTGCGGGCGGTGCCGGCGGTGCGGTCACCGGTGTGGGCGGCAACGGCGGGGATGGCGGCGGGGTGTCGTTCAACGACTTGGACCCGAATACCGGGTTCGGCCCGGTGGGCCGGGGCGGCGACGGCGGCAGGGGCGGTGACGGCGCCACCGGCGGCGGGTCCGGCGGCAACGGCGGCACCGCGGGGGCGTTCTTCGGGACTGCCGGCAACGGCGGGGACGCCGGATCGGCTCTGATCAGCGGCAACGGCGGCAATGCCGGCAACGGCGGCAACGCCGGGATCTTCTCGGTGGTCGGCGACGGCGGCAACGGTGGGACCGGCGGCGGCGGCCGCGCCGGGGCCGACGGGGTGAACGGCATCGCAGCGGGTCAGGCCGGCACCGACGGCGGCACCGGCGGCGCGGGTGGCACGGGCGGTAACGGCGGGAACGGCAGTTTCGTGGTCGGGCGCGGCGGTGACGCCGGCGCCGGCGGGGTCGGCGGTCTCGGCGGGCGCGGCGGTGACGGTGCGGACGGCACGGCCGGCACAGCCCTGGCCCGCGACGGCGGCTCGGGCGGGGCCGGCGGTAAGGGCGGCGAGGGTGGTACCGGCGGCGCGGCCGGGCAGGCCGGGCAGGGCCGGATCGCGTTCGTCATTGCCAACAACGGCACCGCCGCCACGGGCGGCGGGTCCGGGGGCGGCGGGGTCGGCGGTGACGGTGGCCGCGGTGGCCTCGGCTACGACGCCGCCCTGCTCACCGATGGCTCCCGCGGCGGCAACGGCGGCGCGGGCGGTGTGGGTGGCGCCGGGGGTGGCGCATCCACGGGTAACGGTGGTGTCGGCGGTGTCGGTGGTGCTGCGGGCAGCGGCGGCGCGGGCGGCAGTGGTGGCGCGGGTTCTGATGCCACCGCCGTGGTGGCGGCCGGCACCGGCGGGGCCGGCGGGGCCGGCGGGTCCTCGGGTGTCGCGGGTGCCGGCGGTCAGGGCGGGGTGTCGCTGAGCGGCCTCGGTGGCGCCGGTGGCGCCGGTGGTGGCGGTGGTGACGCCGGGGTGGGTGGCAACGGCGGTAACGGCGGGGCCGGGAACGCCACCT
Source organism: uncultured Actinomycetes bacterium (assembly GCA_903862565.1). Lineage (GTDB taxonomy): Bacteria > Actinomycetota > Actinomycetes > Mycobacteriales > Mycobacteriaceae > Mycobacterium. The sequence continues at coordinate 1,749 of CAIOYU010000481.1, forward strand.
TCGGCGGCGGCGCCGCCGGCGGCGACGGCGGGAACCCGGGCACCGCCGGAACCGGGGGTACTGGCGGTGCCGGCGGGACCGGAGGTGCGGGAACCGGCACCACGGGCGCGAACGGCGCGAACGGTTCGGCCGCGGTCGGTGGCGGTGACGGCGGTAACGGCGGGTCCGGTTTCTCGGCGCTCAGCGCCGGCGGTGCCGGCGGTGCCGGCGGGAACGGCGGGAACGGCGGTGCTGTCGGCAACGGTGGGGCCGGCGGCACCGGCGGCAACGGTGCGACCGGGCTGGCCGGCAGCGACGGCGGCGCCAGCCCCGGTGATACCGGTGGAGCCGGCTCGGTCGGCGGCAACGGCGGCACGGGCGGCGCCGGTGGTCTGGGCGGTACGACCTCCGGCAACGGCGGCTCGGGCGGCCAAGGCGGCGCGGCCGGTGCCGGCGGCAACGGCGGCAACGGTTCGGCCGGCTTCAACCCGACGATCTCCGGTGCGGCCGGTGGTGATGGTGGCAACGCCGGCTTCGGCGGCACCGGCGGTGACGGTGGAGCCGGTGGCGCTGCGGGCACGGCTCGGGGTGCCGGCGTCGATGGCACCGCCGGTAGCGGCGGCGCCGGTGGCGACGGCGGTGACGCCGGTACCCCCGGCGCCGGCGGTAACGGTGCGGCCGGGGACACCACCACACCGAATGGCGGTGCGGGCGGTGATGGTGGTGATCCGGGTGCGGTCGGCAAAGGCGGCAACGGGGGTGCCGCGGGCAGCGGAACCGGTGGGGTCAGCGGCACCGACGGTACGGCGGGTGCACCGGTCACCTCCGGCGGTAACGGCGGTAACGGCGGCGCGGGCGTCGCGGGCGCCGCGGGCGTCGGCGCCACCAACGCGGTGATCGCCACCATTGGTGTCGGCTCCCGACCGCTGGTGGTGGCGGTGAACCCGGCCGGCACCCTCGCCTACGTCACCAACCAAGGCGGCGCCTCGGTGTCGGTGATCAACCTGGCCACCAACGCGGTGACCGCCACCATCGGTGTCGGCGCCAACCCGACCGGGGTGGCGGTGAACCCGACCGCCACCCTCGCCTACGTCACCAACCAAGCCGGCAATTCGGTGTCGGTGATCAACCTCGCCACCAACGCGGTGACCGCCACCATCGGTGTCGGCGCTGTCCCGGGCGGGGTGGCGGTGA
>CAIOYU010000482.1 GCA_903862565.1 uncultured Actinomycetes bacterium
GCTGCGGGTGCCGGGCAAATCGGTCAGATGGGCTCGATGCTGGCCCAGCCATTGCAGGCTGCGATGGGTGCGGTGTCCCCACTTGCCGGAATGTTCGGGACCCCGTTGCAGTCACTCGGAGGCCTGGCAGGCCTGCTGCCGTCGCTCAGCGGAGCATCCGGGGGAACATCCACCGGCGGCGATGAGCTCGAATTCACCGACATCGGAACAGGTCTCGGGTTGGATGAAGCCAGCGGCGACGCCGGCGACGCAGAGTTCCCCGGCGGGGCGCTCATCGGGGTGCCCGAGTCCGGTGGACTCGGCGGCGGGATCGGCTCCGGCGGGGGAGCAGGCTCAGGCCCCTCGGCGATCAGCGGCCTTCCCGGTGCCGGCATCACCAGCTACACCCGGCCGCAGAACGCCTTCGAAACCTCGGCATCGGGCCGTCCCATCGGTATCAAACCGGGATTGCTGAGCGCCACAGCGGAACTGCCGGGTCCTACCGCAGGCGGAGGAATGCTCACCTCTCCCGCTCCCGGTGGTCTGGGCAGAAAGGAGTCCGAGCAGAAAGGCGCTGTCGCACAGGCGCGCATCATCGCCGACGGACCGGGTTCTCCACACGGGTGAAGTGACGGCCGCCGCTGTGCCCTCGATGCTGGGAGTCGACACCATCCGAGATTCACCGCAACTGAGAACACATACGAGAACAAGGAGGGCACGTGACACTACTGGTCACCCCGGAAGTCCTGCGCAGCACACGGCAGGCGATCGAATCGGCGCTGGAACACGCCACGGCCATCACCAGCGGATACCTGAGCAGCCACGAAGGACTGGGCTCCGCGGTCTGGGGCGGCCAGGCCCAACTGGCTTCGGTCAATACCGCCGCACAGATCAATCACGATCTCCAACAGACGATTTCCGGTGGCACCCGGCTTGCGCACGGCCTGAGCGAAGCGGCGTCGATGATGGAGCAGCACGAGGCCGACGCCGCCCACAGCCTGACCGGCTTCGCGGTCTGACACCCACAGGAGGGAAACCAACATGACAGACAACATCACCTACAACCACGGAGCGGTCGCGGACTTCGCCTCCGACGTCGGGACCCGTTCTGCGCAGCTGATGGAGTTGCACGACGACATCCATCAGCGCACCGCCGCGATCGCGGACTTCTTCCAGGGTGGCGCGGCGGCCTCGTTCCACCAGGCGCAGACGCAGATGCTCCAGGGACTGCAGGGCCTCATCGACACGATGCACCAGCACGGGCGGACGATCGGCGCCGTCAACGACAGCGCACACCATACCGACATCATGATGGGGAACATCTTCTAGGGGATCTCCCGCAAGCCGGCGGGGTGCGCAGCGTCGTGCCCCGCCGGCGGTGCCGGGGAAATCATGTTGACGACGACAGTTGATGGCCTGTGGGTCCTCCAGGTGCTGTGTGGTTTCGAGACGCTCGCTGCCGAATTGGGACTGCGGCCCTACCTTCCCAGGGCGGAGAGCGTGGACGCGGCATTGGCTCATCCGGTGGCCCGGGAGCTGCGCCAAGC
>CAIOYU010000483.1 GCA_903862565.1 uncultured Actinomycetes bacterium
ACCGCGTCGGGCAAGAACGCCCTCTCGTTCAAGGTGTTGACACCGTTCTTCACCATTCCGATTCCGATGTTGTACGACGCGGCCAAGAACAACACCGACAACCTGCTGACCTACAAGCCGATGGAAGTCGGCAAGGGCTTCTACATCGCTCCGAAGGCCGGCGCCACCGAGACGCAGATCTCGGTGACGGGTTTTCCGCCGCTCTTCACCGCCATCCAGGGCGCCCAGACCTTCAGCGTCTACGACAAGTCCAACAACGCGATCGGCAACTTCGAGGGCCTCGTGACCGCGACCTCGGACATTGCGGGCATCTACACCAAGGCGATCCTCGTCACCGCCAACGACGGGGGAGCCGAAGTGGGCACCGGCGTCGGCCAGGTTCCGCCGGTGGGCACCGTGTACAACGTCATCTACTTCTGGAACGACAAGACCTACATCCTGTACTCCTCGAAGCCGTCGACTCCCAGGGCCGTGATTTCGAGCAAGTTCGTCTCCCCGCTGGGGACGTCGTTCATGTACGCCCCCCTCAACGCCTCCAAAGCGCCGAACGTGAAGTACCAGGTTCCCGGCGGATACAAGTTCGTTCCGGTATCCGACCTCGAGCCCATCGGTGTCAACGGACTCCCGCCGCGCGAGGTGATCATCCAGGGATTCCAGCAGTTCGATGTCTATGACTCGTCCGGCAAAAAGATTGGCAGCTTCGACGCCGACGTGTCCCGCCAGTGGGACAACGCCGGTGGACACAACGAGGGGATTCTGGTCACCAAGGTCACCAGTGGTGACCCGGGTGTCACCCTCGGGGCGGTTCCGCCGGTGGGTTCGGTGTTCAACTTCCGCAGCAGCTTCCCCGGTTTCTCGGACTTCTACTCCTCGATGCCCGGTCCCCAGGGCGACCTGATCGCCACGTCGTTCGTGACGCCGTTCGGGTTCATCCCCTACTGGACCGAATATGACGCATCGGCGGGCCTGCGGGACTACACCTACGTCAACCCCTTCGACGTGTAGCGAGCTCGGCCATGAAATCCGTGAAGGGGACCAACGTCCTGGTGACCGGGGCGGCCATGGGTCTGGGCAAGCTGTTCGCCACCAATGCGGTCAAGGAGGGGGCGGCCTCCGTCGTCCTCTGGGACGTCAACGAGGCCGCGCTCAAGGAGACGGCCGCCGAGCTGGAAGATCTCGGCGGCACGATCCATTACGAGACCGTCGATGTCACCTCGGAGGCTCAGGTGGCCGAGGCGGCCCAGCGGGCCCGCGACAACGTGGGCACTGTCCACGTCCTCTTCAACAACGCCGGCATAGTCCGGGGCAACGGTTACTTCTGGGAGAACGATCCCCGCGACTTCACGCTCACCTTGGACGTCAATGCCATCGGCCTGATGCGGGTGGCGCGGGAGTTCCTGCCGGCGATGATCGAGTCCGGCCAGCAGTGCCGACTGGTCAACATCGCATCTTCGGCCGGACTGAACGCCGTCCCGCGCCTGGCCGCCTACGCCGCCTCGAAGTGGGCGGCGATCGGCTTCTCGGACTCGGTTCGTCTGGAACTCGAGCAGGCCGGCCATGATCGGGTCAGAGTCACCACAGTCTGCCCGACCTACATCAACACCGGCATGTTCGACGGGGCGAAGGGCATCCTGTTCACCCCGATGCTCAAGCAGGAGGACGTGGTCAACGAGACCTGGAAGGCCATGCTGGCCGGCAGTCCGTTCGTCGTCCTCCCGTGGACGTCCCGGATGAACAAAGTGCTCACCGGGGTACTGCCTGTCTGGTTGCGCGATGTGTATCTGCGCCGCGTCGGCGTCTACAACTCGATGGACGAATTCACGGGCCACTAGCCCCGAGTTCGTCACTGGTGCAACAACAGAATCTGTCACTGGTGCAACACAAGAACCTTTAGCCACAGGCGGGCTCGCGGCGGGGTCGACTCGTGCGGCAAACGTTTGGCGAACGCCCGCCCTCGGCATTATTTTCTCCGCATGGTCTTCTCAGCTGTCGGTGCGCTGGCCCGCGTGATCGCCCCGTTTGCGGCGGTGGCCGCGGTCGTCGCCCAGTTTCCCTCCGCACCGGCGGTGCGCCCTCCCTCAGGACCGGCGGTGCGCCTGGTCGACGAGTCCAACCCGCTGGCCGGCAAGCCGTTCTACGTCGACCCCATCTCGCTGGCGATGCGTGCCGCGAAGAGCACCGGCAGCCCCGAGTTGACGAGGATCGCGAACACCCCGGCGTCCTTCTGGCTCGACGAAGCGTTCCCCGCAGGTTCGGTGGCCGGCACCGTGGCCCGATACACCGGCGCGGCGCAGGCAGTCGGCGCCATGCCGGTCCTGACCCTGTATGCGATCCCGAACCGCGACTGCGGCAGCTTCGCAGCCGGCGGGCTCTCCAGTGGCGCCGCATACCGGCAGTGGATCGACGGCGTGGCGGCAGGTCTGGGCTCGTCCCCGGCTGCGATCATCCTCGAACCCGATGCGCTGGCCATGGCCGACTGTCTGCCCGCCGGGCAGCGCCAGGAGCGCTTCGACCTGATGAAGTATGCGGTCGACACTCTGACCACCCGTCCGGCGGCGGCGGTGTACGTCGACGGCGGCCACTCCCGCTGGCTGTCCGCCGACGAGATGGCCGCCCGGCTGAACTCGGTGGGCGTCGGCCGCGCACGGGGGTTCAGCCTCAACACCGCGAACTTTTACACCACGGAGGAGGAGATCGGCTTCGGCGAGACGATCTCGGGTCTCACCAACGGTGCGCACTACGTCATCGACACCTCGCGCAACGGTGTGGGACCGGCACCCGACAGTCCGCTCAACTGGTGCAATCCGTCCGGCCGCGCGCTGGGGGTCGCACCCACCACCGACACCGCGGGCGCCCACGCCGATGCCTACCTGTGGGTCAAGCGTCCCGGTGAGTCCGACGGGTCCTGCGATCGCGGCGAACCCTCGGCGGGCCGCTTCGTGAACCAGTACGCCCTGGAACTGACGCACAACGCGGGCTCATAGCGCTTACCCGATTTCACCGAACCCGACCACCTGTCTGCGGCAGGATGTACCGGTGTCCGGATCGCTGCTGCCACCACTGGAATCGCTGCGCGACGCGCTAGGCCAGGTGCGGATACCGCTGCCCGTGCCCGGCGCCGATTCGGCGCGGGCCATGGCGGGGAACTTCACCAACCAACTCGACGACTACATACTGCCGCGACTTCGCGACGCCGACGCTCCGCTGCTGGCCGTCGTCGGCGGATCCACCGGAAGCGGCAAGTCCACCCTCGTCAACCGCCTCGTCGGCAGGCCGGTCACGACGCCCGGGGTGCTGCGCCCGACGACCCGCCACCCGGTGCTGGCGCACAACCCCGCCGACACGGCGTGGTTCGCCTCCGACCACATCCTGCCGCGCCTGCCGCGCATCACCGGGGGGAACGCACAGGCCGGCACCGACGACGTCTTCGGGTTGCGTCTGGTCGACGTCGACACGCTTCCACCCGGACTCGGCCTGCTCGACGCGCCCGACCTGGACTCGGTCTCGCAGACCAACCGCGAGATGGCCGGCATGCTGATGGCGGCGGCCGACCTGTGGTTCTTCGTCACCACCGCATCGCGGTACGCCGATGCGGTGCCCTGGGCCGCGTTGCGGGCCGCTGTCGATCGCAATGCCGCGGTGGTGATCGTGCTCAATCGCGTGCCGCCCGAAGCCATGGCCGAAGTCACCGCCCACGTCCGGCAGATGCTGGCGCAGGAACGGCTGGGCAACGCGCCGCTGTTCGTCATTCCCGAATCGCCGTTGGTCGACGGCATGCTTCCGGCCGACCGGACCGCCGACATGCAGCAGTGGGTCAACAACCTCGTCGAGGACGCCGCCATGCGTGCAGCGGTCGCCCGCCGCACGGTGGACGGCGCCGTCGGACACGTCGTGGCCGACATGCCGGCCGTCACCGAAGCCGTTGCCGGACAGTTGCAGGCCGCGGCGCGTCTGCGTGCCGCGGTGGACGAGCCCTATGCCGACGCCGTCGTGTCGCTGGAGGCGATTGCCGCCAATGGATCACTGATGCGCGGCGAGGTGCTGGCGCGGTGGCAGGAATTCGTGGGCACGGGGCAGGTGCTCAAGCGGTTGGAGGAAGGCGTGAGCCGGCTTCGGGACCGCATCGGCGCGGCGGTTCGCGGCGAGCCTGCACCGCCGGAAAAAGTCACTGAGGCAATCGAGTCAGGCTTGGCCATGCTGTTGGTCGACGCGGCCAACGATGCCGCGAGGCGGGCCGACCAGGCCTGGCGTTCCGACGATGCCGGCCGGTCCCTGCTCGCCGGGTCCGACCTTGCCCGGGCTTCGAGCGACTTCCCGGACCGCGCCGCCGCGGTGGTCAGGTCATGGCAGGACGACCTGCTGGACATGATCCGCACCGAGGGTGCGGACAAGCGGAAGATCGCCAGGGCCGTTGCCTACTCGCTCAATGGATTGTCGCTTGCGCTCATGGTCGTGATCTTCTCGACGACCGGCGGGCTCTCCGGAGCTGAGATCGGAATTGCCGGTGGGACAACGGTACTGGCGCAGAAACTTCTTGAGGCGGTCTACGGCGAGGAGGGGGTCAGGCAGATGTCGAGCGCGGCCATGGAAAAGCTGAAGGTGCGTGTCGACGGATTGATGGACGAGGAGAAGGGCCGCTTCCTCTCCCGCCTGGATGCGCTGGATCTCGACCCCGAATTGCCGGGCCGACTGCAGAGCGCGGCGCTGGAGATCCAGCACGCCCGCCATGCCGAGGACGCCGAGGCGGTGCTGCCGGCCAGCCCGCCGGCCCCCGGCGAGTCGGAGCATCGAAAGAACTGGCGCGAATCTCTGCGGAATTGGTGGAACGGCTGATGATGAAGGATCTGCTCGCACGGCTCAACCCGCTGCGAAACGAGTCGCCCTCGCAAGTCGACGGCGCAGCGCTGGACCGTGCACTGGAGGGTCTGGCCGAGGCGGCGGATCTGGGTGAGGGAAGGCTGCCACCGCAGGCGGTGGCGCAGGCCCGATCGGTGGCCGATCGTGCGCAGGCCCGCCGGGGACTGTCCGAGCAACTGACCGTGGTGGCATTCGCGGGATCCACCGGCGCCGGCAAGAGCACGCTGTTCAACTCCATCGTGGGCGAAGAGGTGGCCAAGGCGGGCGTGTTGCGGCCCACGACATCGGAGCCGTTGGCGGCGATCTGGAAAGAGACCCCGGAGACCATCGCCCTGCTGGAGTGGTTGGGCGTCACCCGATGGCATATCGCAGACGGCGGTGCAGAGGCGCTGGCTGACCTGGTGCTGATCGACCTGCCCGACCACGATTCGACCCAGTCGGCGCACCGCGCCCACGTCGACCACTTCGTCGAGCGGGTGGACCTGATGGTGTGGGTGCTCGACCCACAGAAGTACGCCGACGCCCTGGTGCACGAGCAGTACCTGCGCCGGTTCTCCCGCCACGACGACGTCACGGTCGTGGTGCTCAACCAGGTCGACAAGCTGCCCGTCGCCGATGCCCAGCAGTGCCTGGCACATCTGCGGCGCCTGGTGGCCGAGGACGGGCTGTCCGAGGCGGCCGTGCTGGGCACGTCGAACCGCAGCGGTGAAGGCCTGGAAAGCCTGGCCGACCGGATCATGACTTCGGTAGCCAGCCGTCGGACGGCGGTCGCCCGACTGGCTGCCGACGTGGCCACGGCTGCCGACGGACTGGCGCAGGCCGCCGACGACCCCGGGACCCCGATTGCCGGCGTCGACTCCCGGGATCTTTCGCGGCTGACCGATGCCCTGACCGACGCCGCCGGCGCACCCGTCATCGCAGCGGCGATCGAGAAGTCCAGCCAACTCAAGGCTTCTCAAGCCGTGGGCTGGCCGCCGCTGAAATGGCTGTCGAAGTTGCGCAAGGACCCCGTTGCTCAACTTCGTCTCGAACGGCCCGGTGTCGACCCCCGCCTGGTGCGCTCGTCGCTGCCGTCCAACGACCCCGTAGCCCAGGCGCGCGCTCGCACCGCCGTGTTGGACTACGTCGACAAGGCCAGTGCGGGGGCGCCGCAGGCGTGGGTGCAGAGCAGTCGCGCGGTCGCGGACAAGGCATCGGCATCCCTGACCGATCATCTCGACCAGGCCGTCACCCGCGCGCCACTAGTACCACCCCGGAACCCGCGCTGGTGGAGCCTCTTCGGGGTCCTCCAGTGGGTGCTGTTCGCCATCGCCGTGGCGGGCGGCCTATGGCTGCTGGGTCTCGCGGCGCTGCAGTATCTGCAGTTCCACGTGGTTCAGGCTCCCACGGTGGAAGGCTTCCCCGTACCGACGCTGATGCTCATCGTCGGCGCACTCGGCGGTGTGGTGCTCGCCGTCTTCGGTCGACTCCTCGCGCGGACCAGTGCCAAACGGGCGTCTCGCGCCGCGCTGTCGGCCCTGCGCGCCGAAGTCGAGATCGTCGCCGAGAAGCAGATCGCCGAACCTGTGGCGGTCGAACTGGGCACCGTCGAGCAGTTCCGCGGCGCACTGCGCACCGCCCGGCGCGGCTGACTCCGCTCGCGGGGCGGGTTTCGCGGCCCTCGGCGTTTTCTGGTTGCGGGGCGTTTCCGAATACGCTGGTGGTCGGACGATCGCGAAAGGACCGCCGGACCAATGACTGCACGCCGCGCCCTCGTGTCCGCTCTCGCCGGTGCGACCCTGATCGGGACCGCGCTGGCAGGGCCGGGCCCGGTTTCGGCCGACCCGGCAGAACCGACCCCCGTGCTCCCGACAACGCCGCTCCCGACGACCCCGGTGGCGGCGCCCCCCGCGGACCCGGTGGCGGCGCCCCCCGCGGACCCGGCGGCCGCCCCGCCGGTCACCCCGCCGCGCGTCCCGCCGATCCCGAACGCGCAGTATGGGTCGGGCGAGTCCGGCGGGGGCGTGTTCGGCACTCTCAAGGATCTCTGGCGCCAGGTTCAGAACCCCGCCTATGCGCAGGACGAACTCATGGGTGGGGGAATGGCCACGCCGCCGCCGGGCGCCGGTCCTGCGCCCGCGCTGCCGCCCGGGTACGTGTCGATCAACGCCCCAGGTTCGGAGACTGCATCCACCGCCGGAAATGGCCGCGGTGCCGCGACGGGCCGTCCAGCGCTGCCGCCGGGTTACTACTCGATCGACGGACCCCCGCCGCCCGGGTACCAGTTCGGGTCCGCGGC
>CAIOYU010000484.1 GCA_903862565.1 uncultured Actinomycetes bacterium
CAAGCGCAGACAAGGGAAGCGATCCATCCCTCATCTTGATCGCTCTCAGAACCTTGCGACTGGCAAGCGTCGCCTCGAGCGCAAGAGGGGTGGGGTAGAGCCTCGCAACCTCGCTGGCGATTTCAACTGGGGTGCGCGGTGCGTAGTTCCAGACAATTCGTCGAAGATCATCGATCCCGAGATTGGGCATGGAAATGCGTTCAGCACGGCCGTTCATCAATGCGACCCGCGACCAATGACCATACGAGCCGATATCACGATTCTCTGACCACGCCATAGCCACCACCAGAACGGGATGTTGTGGTCGCTGTTTTGAGACATGGTCCAAGAAGTCGGCGAGCGCCGAGTCCATCAAATGGACGTCTTCAATCACAACGACGCCGGGAACTTCAGAGTGCGCTACTCCAAGAATGAGTTCAGCCAGCTCCTCGCTGGCTGAGCGGCGATGTGCGGCGAAGCGCTGACCCAGCTCTACGTCTTCAAACGTCTCCTTCTGAAGTTCCCTCTGACGGAGCCCGGCTTTGACTCCCGCGAAGGCCCAAGACGCTGCGGTTCCCAACCCCGGGATGGCTATCCCAACGGCCGCCAAGACTTGCGTTGCGGCTTCGAGACCACCCTCCTGAAGCGCCGTCCGGGCAGACAGCACTAGGTCGGCTTTCCTTGCTTCGACCTTCTCCTTGACCGACGCTGCCCTTCGCCACGCCAGGGCAACCGCAAGCAGATGCGTCTGAATCTCTGGACGCGCCTGAGCAACTACATCAATCGCCTGGCCGGTCTGCATACGCTCGCAATGAAGCTGCCACCAACCGAATCCCGGCAAAGCACCAGCGGGCCAAGTAAACGTATCAACTTCAGGTCCGATCGACTTACGGCGCGGCAATGGATCTTCGCTATTTGTGCCGCCAGCCTCAGATAGTTTCGGCCAATATCCCTCCAGATCCCGCTGATGACACACTCTGCGATACAACTCACGTACCACTCGGGTCTTTCCGACTCCTGAGGCACCTTCGAGGATCACTACGCGCGGAACCGTGGCGTGACCACTCGAGAGCGTTTCAATTCGCGCACAAAGCATGTCTACAACCCGACGGTGGCCTTCCCCTAACAGTTCCTCCATCAGGAGAAGGCCTCTGGGTAGATCCCGCTGGCGGTCGAATTAGTCGAGGTATTCACGACGACTTCTTGGATACCGCGCGACGACGCTGCGACCCCTTCTTCAGGACAAGCTCGCCACCCGACACCGTTACCCGCACTTTCTTGTCCTCCGAACTCGCGACCAAACCGAGGAAACCGCGTTCGATGTTTCGCTGCAAATGGCGGGCGCCGTAGGCTGGGTTATAACCGGTTCTCGCTATGTGTTGAACCACCCCTGGGTCATAGCTGACGGCCCAGCCGTTAGAGGCCAGCCGCTCGGTCACTGACGCGAGTTCATGCTCCGCGATCTGCTCGATTGCCTCGGAACTCAAAGGGTCGAAGACGACGATCTCGTCGATGCGATTGATCAATTCCGGCGCCATCGCTTCTTTGACGGCACCCATGACTTTCTGACGAGTACGGTCGACACCAGCTGACGCATTGCCGAATCCTAAACCCGGTCCAGCCGCAGCGGCGGCGCCAAGGTTGGACGTCATAACGATCACCGTATTGGCGAAGTCGGCAGTCAGCCCGCGAGAATCAGTCAACCGGCCTGCATCAAAAACCTGGAGAAAGGTGTTCCAAACCACCGGATGAGCCTTTTCGATTTCATCCAACAAAACCACGCAGTCCGATGCCTCACTGACACGGGTTGTCAACCAGTTCTCCGGCTCGGTGGAGCCGACGTATCCGGGCATTGGTCCGACTAGCCGACTGACCGCCCAGTCGTGGACGTACTCACTCATATCGAGCCGAATCAACTTCTCTTCGCTTCCAAAGAGGCAAAGGCTGAGAGCACGTGCGAGTTTGGTCTTACCGACTCCCGTCGGACCAACGAACAGAAAGACACCATCCGGCCGGCTAGGTCGCAGATCAAGACGGGCCAGAGTCAACGCAAGTCTCGACGAGACAGTCTGCAGAACATGATCTTGGCCGCTGACGTGCTCGCGCAGTCGAGAGAACAGCTCGGTTGCCCGAAGCGGCGTCTTCGGAGCGGAGTTGACGCTCGCAAGATGGAGGATGTCTGCCTCCTGTGCGCCTGATACGCGGGCGCGGCTTGCCGCTGCATCGAGGCGGTCCACTGCCAACCCCGGGTGAGCAGACGTGTCGGTTGGGCGCGGGGGCACACAAGCCGCAGCGCGCAGCTCGGCGGAAAACGTCACCCCGTGGTGCGATTCCAGTTCAGGCTGAACCCGCTCGATGATCTCCGCTAGACCCGCATCACTTATTGGGGCCAGCCTCACCGGCTCCAATTCGCGCACCAAATCTTCGGCATAGAGATCCAGCTTTGAAAAGTGTCTCGAATCGCAAACCAAGATCATCCGGCGTTCAGGCAAGGTCGCCGCAGCGCCGAGCACCCGCAATACCATTCCATTAGGGCGGACATCTCCGAGTGCAGCGATCTTGTCGAAGTCGTCGATGATTAGAACGGTCTCAGGGGCACAGTCTCCGATGATCCCAGTCAGCGGTCCTTCCGGTTCCGGGCCCAGCAACGACGGTTCGACTCGCCACACAACCGTGTTGTCATCAGCGGCAAGCCGTGCCGCTACGGCTGCCATGAGAGTCGTGCGGCCTATCCCTTTCGCGCCCAGGACCACCGG
>CAIOYU010000485.1 GCA_903862565.1 uncultured Actinomycetes bacterium
GCTCGCACACGTTCGCGCTCCGCACCAGCAACGTCACCTTCGCCGAGCCCGCCAAAACGGTCGCCCTCACCTCCGGCCGGTCCCAGCGCCTCACCTGGACGGGCACCGTCATTGCGCCGACCAGCCCGTGGTATGTCGTCGTCGTTCCCGATGGCGACCTCACCCGACGCCAGGAAGCCAGTCTGCCGGCATCGCGGCGTTGAACCCGGCCACGAACCCTTTCTCAACCGATAACTCCACTCCCATGAACTCGTCCGCCACTCGCCGCGTTTTCCTCAAACAAGCCGCCCTGCTGCCCTTCGCCGCCGCGGCTGGTTTTTCGACCGCCACGGCCCACGCCGCGTATGCCCCCATCCCGCGCCACAGCGGTTCGCACCTGCGCACCTCGCTCAACGCCTACTCGTTTCTCGAGCTGCTGAACGCCAACGCCAAGGACCAGACCAAGGGCATCGATCTTTTCGGCATCTGCGACTTCTGCGCCAAGGTCGGCTTCGACGCCATCGACATCACGGGCTATTTTTTCCCTGGCTACCCACAGGCTCCGGCCGACAGCTACATCATCCGCCTCAAGCGGCATGCGTTTAACCTCGGCCTCGACATCAGCGGCACCGGCGTGCGCAACGATTTCACCGCCGCGAATCCCGCCACGCGGGCCGAAGGCGTCACCCGACTCAAGACCTGGATCGAGGTCGCCGCGAAACTCGGCGCCCCCACGATCCGCGCCTTCGCCGACTCGCAGCCGCCCTTCAAGAACTGGCAGCAGGCCGCCAACAACGCCCCGCGCGCCACCGTCGAAGCCTACCTCGCCGACGCGCTCCGCGAGTGCGCCGAGCACGGCAAGAAATTCGGCGTCATCGTCGCCGTGCAGAACCACGGCGACTTCATCAATACCGGCGCCGAACACCTCAGCCTGCTGCGCCGCGTCGACCACGAGTGGTGTGCCGCGCTCGTCGACACCGGCAAATACCTCACGCCCGAGCCCTACGCCGACATCGCCGTCATGGCGCCCTACGCCGTGAACTGGCAGATCAAGGAAACGATGGGCAGCGAGGTCACCACACCCAAGGTCGACCTGAAGAGACTCGTCACGATCATCCGCCAGTCCGGCTACCGGGGCTACATTCCGATCGAGACGCTCTCCATGCGACGACAGGACTACGACCCCTACGTCGAAGCCACCAAAATGCTAACCGACCTCCGCGCCGCTCTCGCCGCCACCGCCGCGATCACACCGCTGCCGCGCTCGAAACAACCTTGATCGGAAAACCCCAGCGCAAGCTACGCCTACCCTCTCATGAAAACCCCCGCCACCCGTCTTCTCGCGCTCTGCCTGGCGACCGCCAGCCTCAGCCTCGCCCCGTTCACCATCGGCCAAGTGCCGTCCGCCCCCAAGCCCGCGACCATCCCGCCCCCAGTGGACACGTCCGAGACCGTCCGGCTCTCGGAATTCACCGTCACGACCGACCGCGATCGCGGCTATTATTCAAGCAACTCCGCCGCCGGTTCCGTCCTGGCCGACAAACCGATCAAGGAACTCGCGCTCGCGGTTTCCGTCGTCAATCGCGACCTGCTGGACGATCTGCAGACCATGAACATCGGCGAGGCCTTGCAGTTCTCAGCCTCGTTCAGCCCCGAGTCAGGCATGGTGCGCGGCCAGGCAGCGCTGGACC
>CAIOYU010000486.1 GCA_903862565.1 uncultured Actinomycetes bacterium
GCACATCGACCATATCGCCACCGATCGCCGGTTCGTTCTCGAATCGGCCCGTGACTGGCCCGCCTCCGACCACCTCGGCCGGCTCAGTGACCATGCCGGAGTCATATGTCGCCTGACTTTGGACGAGGAATCGACTCAGCGAACTGGTGGAGGTTCAACTTCTGAACGGGGCAGCGCGGAGCGGGGATTCGACGGCGCCCTGACGCGTGACGAGACCCCCACCTCGGACGACGCCTCTGCTTTCGACGGACTAGTGACACGCGACGGCGCTCTCACGCCCGAACTGCGCGCCGAAATCAAGGACGTCCTGCGTGGAAGCGGCGAGGGTCTCTCGCATGGTGCGACCTTCCAGCTACGGGAACAGGGTCTCGGCGATGCCGAGATTGCAGCCAGGAGGGGTGTCACCGTCGGTACGACCCGCGGTTTTCTCCGTAGTCTCGACGATTTGCTTAACGGTGAACTCCCGACGGCGAGGGCGGCGGCATTGAGGAACTCCTACGTCTACCGCGAGCTGTTAAACCACCCCCGGTCGGACACTCTCGACAGCTACGTCAAAGCTCAGTTGCGCAGGCTCAAGGAGACCAACTCGGAGGTCAGTTTCAATCTGTTGGAGACACGGACCCATCAGTACCGAGTAGGGAAGCGGACACAGGAGAAGCCGATAGAGGATCCCTGCCCTGAGTGCGCGGCAGTCGGGATCATTCATCCTGGCCGGTGTTAGGCATCGACGGGCCCGCAAAAATCGGGCTTTGGAGAATGGCTCTCGCTAGGGGAACAGAGGCTGCTGTCCGTCACGTCTCCGATTTGCAGAATCCTTGTTGAGCCAGCCGTTCTCGCAGGACTTCTAGTCGCGGGCGATCTGGGCTATCTGGGCGCTACGGGAATTCCGGCCCATGGTGCAGTGCAACCGGGCTCGGTGCTGTTGTCGGGCGCTCTGACATTTCGGTTAAATCGATTTTGAATTTCGGGTTAAATGATCTAGGCCTGACGAAGGGGAAAGTATGGTCGCCGACAATTTGCCGGAGGTTCAGGTGTGGGCGCTCGCCGCCGACGAAGTGAGTGTTCCATTGTTTGCGGATGAGGGGCCGATGACTCTGGGACGCCTGAACGAGCTCCGAACGGTACTTGCCGCCCTGTCAGACATTCCTATCGCCACACTTGAGGCCCATCCGCTTCCTTCAGGCATTGATCGCAGTCGCGGTATGTCCCTGAGCAATGCAAGCCCTCTGGCCGAGTACCTTTCGCAACTGATCAGTCAGACGCCCAAATCTGTTGCGCCACGCGACGGAAAGGCCTTGTACCGAATGGTGGTGCCGGCCAAGGTTGCGAAGAAGCTCGGCAGCGGACTTCTGCAGCCCATGTTGTCGAAGTCAGTGCCGAGCGGAATCCACAGCGCGCTGGTGGACTCGTCGGGTATTGCCGGTCAGGCGGCATTCGTTCAAGTTGCGGGCCGGGGTGCGGCCGGAGGTATAGGCGGAGGGGTGCTGACGGTTGCCGGGCCGCTGATCATGATGGCCGTTGCCGCCGGCCTGAGTATGCAGATTGAGTCGGCGCG
This sequence comes from uncultured Actinomycetes bacterium, assembly GCA_903862565.1. Taxonomy (GTDB): domain Bacteria; phylum Actinomycetota; class Actinomycetes; order Mycobacteriales; family Mycobacteriaceae; genus Mycobacterium. The sequence goes on from CAIOYU010000486.1 coordinate 1,556, forward strand.
CCGGCAGATCACAGACATGTTGGAAAAGCAGCAGCAAGATAGGCTCGATGACGAATGTAACGCCCTCGATAGCTGCCGCAACCCTCTTGAGAAGGCGACTGCAATTCTCCTTGACCGGGGCATCATCGGCCAGATGGTCGGAGTTTCCCCTAAGGTGAGTGCAATTGAAGACGCGATGTCGGCGGTTCGTCGGCGTGTCGCGCGCTGGGAGAATTCGCTCTCGGGCTTCCCTGATGGGCCTGTAGAGCTGGCAGCGATAAAGCAGGCATTCCCTGGCATTGAAGATCCTGCCGGAGAATTCCGGGTCCACCTGGAACTAGCCGAGTTGGCGATTGAATTGAAGCGTCGCGTTAATGTTCTGCAAGCCGTTGAGCATGCGCAGTTGAGTCCTGGCAATCCGTTCGAGCGATTCATGCAGCAGTTGGGCGTTGACGAGAAAAGCGTTGATGACCTCGAAAACCGTGTCGCAGCGGTGGTGCGCCAGCTTTCGGAACTTCACGTCGATCGTTCGCATGGTTTGCTCGACTTCTACTTTTCGCTCGGCGAGGTCGACGACCTGCTGCGGTTGTCGCGAGAGCTACGCAAACTCAGTGAGGGGATTGCGACATCGAACAATCCGTCTGACATGGCGATCGAAATGGTGCGGGATGGCGATGGGTCGATCACCGTCTTTCCAGCGCATGCTACGAAGTGAATTGAGCGCCGAACGCGTCAGCCGAGTCTGTGCAACGATTGCAGTGCCGACTTGGAGCAGTGACGGCCGGTTCGGCAAGACTCTTGACGGGCAGAAGCGTGACCGCGATCAGCGCTATCGGGACGCGCGGGCCGCGGCCTCGAGGGAATACCTCGCCGACATCGCCAGCGACGGGCCGGACTGCGACGACGATTAATGTCGGCCTCCATCGCTACCCTGGGATCTGAACGGGGGAGGTTCTGATGTTCGGTGTGATCGCGTTCGGACTCTGTGTGGTCGGGCTGCTTGCCGTGCTGGCGGCGCTGTTCGTGGGCGGGATCATTAGCGGCATCGTCGCCGTGGTGTACGCCACGGATCGCGAATCGTCCACCCCGACCGAGTCCGCCGCGATGGCCGGACTGGGTATCGCTGCGTTCATCGCCACGCTGACGCTCGGCTCGGTCGCCCCGGGCGCCGCGTGGATGCCGGTGGTGGCTTGGCTCGTCGCCGTGTACATCATTCGCCAACGGGCCGAATTGATGGAGACACCGGAACAGCGCAAGGCCCGCGAGGTCGCCGAACGTGCGCAGGCCGAGCAGGACGAGAAGCGCGCGGCGGCCCGCAAGGCGATCGCCGAACGCAAGCGTGCCGACTCCTTCACCAAAGACGGCCTCGCGCTGCTGCAGTGGGCCAACTCGGCCGCGGATACTGTGCGTTCGACTGAGGCGGCTCGAGACGGATGGCTGGGCGAGCCGACCGATCTCGACTTCTCCGCCGACCTGAC
>CAIOYU010000487.1 GCA_903862565.1 uncultured Actinomycetes bacterium
ATTGGGCGTGATGGTGGACGCGGTCCTGTTCGCGCTCGGCCGCACCGACACCGCACCCGAACTCGGCGGCGCCACCGGCGAACTGGCTGCCGTGGTCCTGTCCACCCAGGCAGGCGCAGCCCTCGACAGCGGCGACCCCGCGGCGGCGACCGCCGCCCTGGACCGTGCGGCCGAGGAAGCCGCGGGGGTGTCCGAACCGCTGCGCGGGGTTCTGCTGGGGGCCTCGGCGTCCGTCGTCGCCGATACCGACCCGACCGATGCCGCCATCCGTTTTGAGCGCGCTCTGCGTGCCCTGGATGGCGCCGAGGGTCTGCGCGTGGCCCGCGCGGAATTGCATCTGACGCTGGCGGGACTGCTGCACGAGCAGGCCGGTGACCGGCCGGATCTGCTGGCGCGCGCTGTGCCGCATTACCATTCGGCTCTCCAATTGGTGCTTCGGGAGGAGGCGCCGCTGCTGTGGGCCTCCGCGCACGCGAATCTGGCGACCGCCTATCTGACCATGCCGATGACCGAGGCCTCCGACCAGTTGCGGCTGGGGGTGGCCGCGCAGTCGTTGCGCTCGGCGCTGAAGGTGTACACCAAGGAGGACTACCCCGAGCAGTGGGCCAGCGTGCAACTGAACCTGGCGAACTCCCTGGTGTACACGCCGTCGAGCCATCAGGGCGACAACCTGGTGGAGGCGGTGGAACTCTACGAGGCGGTGTTGGACGCTCGTGACCGCCACGCCGACCCACTGGGCCGGGCGCGCGTGCTGGCCAACCAGGGGAACGTACTGGCTCACCTCGGCGCGTTCGACCAGGCCAAGGCCAAGCTGTATGAGGCCCGATTCCTCTTCGAGGAACTCGGCGACCATGACTCGATGCGGGCCGTCCGCGGGGTGCTCGACGAGATCGCCCGCCAAGGCGCGCTTGACCGAACGGAATCGGACGCCGAATGAGTACCGCTGAACAGTCTTTCGAGGATCTGGCCAAGCGGGTCGACGACGCCGTGGCCGCACTCGACGATCTGGACCCGTCCGCCCGCAAGGTGGCCGTGGAGTTGCAGAGCGCGGTCGAGGCCGTGCACCGCGCGGGCCTGGTGACGATCGTGCGCCGGCTGCGCGAGGACGACGCCGCCCGCGCGGTCCTGTTCGAGTTGGTCGACGACCCGGCGGTGCATCTGCTGCTGACCTTGCACGGCATCATCCGCCCCGACCCCGTAACCCACGCGGGTCAGGTCCTGGAAACGGTGCGCCCGCAGTTGCACAGCCACGGCGGTGACGTGTCCCTGGTCCGGGTGGAGAACGGCACGGCGTTCGTCCGGCTCGAAGGCGCCTGCAACGGCTGCTCGATGTCCTCGGTGACCCTGCGCAATCTGGTGGAAGAGGCTCTGGTGCAAGGGGTTCCGGCCATCACCGCGGTGGAGGTCGTCAAAGACCAGCCGACTCCGACGCTGATCCCGGTGGAGTCCCTGCGGATCGGGCGTAACCAGGTCGCCGACGGCTGGGTGAAAGTCGGACCCACCGAAGACCTCCCGGTGGACGACCTCACACCGATCACCCTCGACGGAGTCAGCGTGCTCGTCGTCAACCTCGGCAACCGGCTGTCGGCCTACCGCAACGAATGTGCCCACGAGGCACTGCCGTTGGACGAGGCCGTGCTCGACGTCTCCAACGGGACGTTGACCTGCCCGTGGCATGGCTTCTGCTTCGACGCCACTTCAGGCGAATGCCTCAGCGCGCCGGGCGCGCAATTGGAGCAGTTGCCGTTACGGATCGACGAGGGCGAGGTCTGGGTGCGCCTCTGACGCCTACCGAAGTCCTGGCGAATGCAATGGAAAAGCGGCCGGCAAGCCGGAGCGCGTACGCAGCACCGGACCTGGGAAACAGAACTAGCGTCGGAAGCAATAGGCAGGTACCGCCGCGAGGTTAGGCTGTCCTCAAACGATGTCCGCGAAGGTAGGTGTGCAAATGCTCGCAGTGTCGACGGACACGCCGATCGCCCATCGCGCCCTGATCGTCGACGACGAGACCGTCCTGGGCGAGATGTTGTCGATGGCGTTCCGGTATGAAGGATGGGCTTCTACCACCGCTGCCTGCGCTGCCTCCGCCATGGATGCTGTCCGTTCAGCCTGCCCCGATGCCGTGGTGCTCGACGTGACGTTACCCGACGTCAGCGGACTGGACTTGTTGCCCATCCTGCGCGAGCGTTTCCCCAGCCTGCCGGTTCTGCTGCTCACGGCCAAGGCTGCGGTTGAAGATCGCATCGCCGGGCTTGCCGCGGGCGCAGATGACTACGTGACCAAACCCTTTTCCATTGAGGAGGTCATGCTCCGGTTGCGGGCATTGTTGCGGCGCGGGGGCCCGAGGGCGGCCGACTCCGGCAATCAGCTTGTCGTCGGCGACTTGGTCCTTTGTGAGGATAGTCGCGAGGTGACTCGCGCAGGTGATCACATCGACTTGACCGCAACGGAATTCGAGTTACTCCGCTTCCTCATGCTCAACGCCAACAAGGTGCTCTCCAAGGAGCATATTCTGGACCAGGTGTGGAGTTACGACTTCGGCGGCCGCTCTAATGTCGTGGCATTATACATTTCCTACCTTCGTAAGAAGATCGACGGTGACCGCGGCCCTTTGATCCACACTCACCGCGGTGCGGGATATATCCTCAAAGCCGCACGTAACTAGGGATTGTTAGTCAGCGTTTCGGATCCAGCGCTAAATGTCGACCCCGCGATTCATACGCGATTTATACGCGGAAGAGAGCGGACCGAAAGATCAATGCGGCATCCTTGGCCGCAGCTTCAGTTTTGTCGGGTTGTCCGTCTCGGTATCCCGGTGGGGGGTCTTGGAACAGCATGGCCGTTCGGTTGTCACAAGTATCCGACTGCGCTGCAGCGGAAGTGACGCTGCCTTTCAGCGGCGAGCGCCAAGGTGAGGGGCTGTGAAGCGATGTGCTGGGCGGTCACTGGCATGTGTGTGCGCCGCGCTGACGGTACTGGCGTGTCCTCGGGACCCTGATCCAGTCCCGGCGGCTGTCGACTACGTCCTAGCCTCGGCGGTGTCGTTGAGTATGGGCGGCACCTCGATGGGGGATCCGGGGCAGGGCTACGCGGCGGCGATGACCCGCCAGTACATCGAACCGTTCTTCGGCGTCAGCATCGCCGAGGGGGACCAGCACGTGGTGAACTACCCCGCGCAGATCTGGCCGGTCTCCTGTGAGGGGTCGTCGCTGCGGGACTGCCTGACCTTCGACGCCTCGGTGAAACAGGGTATCGCCGATCTGGCGCAGGCGATTTCGCTGTACCCACAGGACAGGAAATACGTTCTCGGCTACTCCCAGAGCACCCAGGTCCAGACCCTCATCAAGCGGGCGATGATGATGGAGGCTCGGATGGCCGGCGGGGGGTTCGCGGATTACCCGGACGTCGCGATGTCGATGGTGGCCAATATCGACAAGCCCAACGGCGGTATCCTGGAACGGTTTTCGTGGGCCTGGCCCACGCCGACCGCGCTGCGACCGCTGGGAATCACCGCCTACGGCCCGACTCCCACGAACACCCCGGCCGATCCGGTGAACCCGGCCGAACATGCCATCGACACGGTCAACGTCAGTTTCGTCTATGACGGTATGGGTGATTTCCCGGCCAATCCGTTCAACCCGCTGGCGGTGGCCAACGCCGTGCTGGGTATCGCCTATCTGCACAACACCTATCCGTTTCAGGCCGGCATCTCCCCGGACAGTCCACGGGTGTTCTATCAGGGCTCCTACCAGGATTCGGCCTACTACCTGATCACCACCGAGTTGATTCCGCTGCTGCGGCCGTTGCAGCAACTGGGGGTGCCCACACCGGCGCTGCTGCTGCTCAACGCACCGCTGCAGGTGCTCGTCGAGACCGCCTATGACCGGCGCACCAACCCGGGAGTTCCGGTGCCCTTCCGGCTCACGTTCAACAACCCGATCGCCGTCGCCAAGAACCTTATGACGTCGCTGGCGGTCGGATTCGACGACGCCGCCGCCGAACTCGGGCACGCCCGCCCACTGCACACCACACCGGCGGGCCCGTTCGGCGTGGGCGGTCCCACCGGGCCGATCCCCGCCCCCGCCGCCGCACCCGTAAAGGCCGCGGCCGGGGCGCACGCTCTCGGGAGCCGGCGCCACCGAGCGGATGCTGGAAGCCGAGCTCCACGCTCGGAGCGGTTCGTGCAAAACGGAAGTGCTGCAAAGGATTCCCGAGCCGCCATTGCCACTGCGCGCCGGTCAGCCAGGCGGCTGAATTGACGTGCTCCCGTGCATGGCCGGGTCAGGTTTCATACGGAACTGATACGCAGAAATAAACGCAGCGAAAAGTTTGCGGGGGAGACTGCTGCGCATGGCAAATTCAGTGATCACCTCAAAGCGGTATGGCTCGGCGATGGTCCGGCTGTCGGTAATTGCGGGGATGACCGCGGCGACGGCGGTGGTCGCGGCGCCGGTCGGACATGCGTCATGCATGTCGATGTTCGGCCGGAACAACTCCGATCAGTGCTTCAGCGGTTCGACGGGCATCGCGATCGTGTTGGGCAGCAGCGGGGTCGCCGATGCCGAGGGGAAGTTCTCGCTGGCCCTCGCCGACAGCCGCGGGGTGGCTACGCCGTCAACAGGGTGCAGTCTGACCAGCGGCAGCGCCAACAACGGGTGTACCGCTGCGCAGGCCTATCAGGACGGCGGCGGCCCACTGAGCTTGCTGGGTCTGGCCGTGGCCCGCGGCCAGAACGCACTCGCGGCTGTGGACGGCACCCTCGGGAATATCGCGGTGAGCCTCGGCGCAGGCAGCAGCGCGCTGGTCAATAACGGGCGCATGAACGCGGCGATCAATGTCGCAAGCCGTAATTCGAGCGGCGGCACGACTGAGGCCGTGGTGTGGTCGGGTGACCGCAACGTGGCCGCCAACATCAAGACCTCGAGTCAGAACGGCCTCTTGCTCGCCGAGGTGCGGGGAGACCGCAGCGTCGCCGTCAACATCGGCACCACGAACACATCCTCGGTTGAGTCGGTGACCAAGGCCGGCTCCAAGCAGCAGCCCGCATCGTCCAGCAGAGCCTTCGTCAAGAGAGGTAAAGACAACAACGTCCAAGCCTTGGGCGATCAGGCCGTCGCCGGCGCGGTCGATCAAACCGGGGCGACCGTCACCCAGACCGGGCCGGGCAAGAACGTCGTCAAGACCTCCGGGCTCGGGAAGCTCAAGCCGCTGGCCGCGGGCCGTTCGGGCGGCTGACCCGGCGGTGACATCGGAGTGCCCCGACCTCAACCTGCCGGGTGGTCAGTCCCGAACTTGGGCGACTGACGAAGCCTTCCCGGCCGTTGCGCCGCGGTCAGACCGCCAGGAGGCGGATGATTACGTGATGTTGTCCACCTCGGCTGGCGGGTCGGCTTTGCGGCGGACCGACGGCGGCGTGGTGCGACTCCTGGTGGTCGATGACGAGCCGATGCTGGGCGAGATGCTGTGCTTCGCCTTCCGTCTCGAGGGCTGGGACGCCAGCAGCGTCGTCGACGGAGCCGCCGCCCTGGCCGCAGCTCAGGCTGTTCAGCCCGACCTCGTCGTCCTTGACGTCATGCTGCCGGATATGAACGGCCTGGCGGTGTTGGAGCGATTGCGTGAGTCCATCCCCGAAATCCCGGTGCTGTTGCTCACCGCGAGGGATGCAGTCGAGGATCGGATCACAGGACTGAGCACCGGCGCTGACGACTACGTCGTCAAGCCGTTCTCCGTCGAGGAGTTGGTGTTGCGGGTGCGGGCGCTGTTGAGGCGGGCGGGAGCGATGACCTCGGCGGGCGGCCAGCAGATCGTCGTCGGCGACCTGGTGCTCGACGAGGACACCCGGGAGGTCACCCGCGCGGGGGTGCCCGTCGACCTAACTTGTACCGAGTTCAACCTGCTGCGTTACCTGATGAGCAATTCCCCCAGGGTGGTCTCCAAGCGGCAGATCCTCGCGGAGGTCTGGAGCTATGACTTCGGCGGCAATTCCAACGTCGTCGGACTTTACATCTCCCATTTGCGAAGGAAGATCGACACCGGTCGCAGGCCATTGATTCACACGCTGCGCGGCATGGGTTATGTCCTTAAACCTGCGAGGTGAGAATCCTGCGACGTGAGAACTGGTCGCTGCGTTGGCGGCTGCTGGTCGGTCTGGTCGGGTTGCTGGCCATTGCCGCCGTCGGGACGGCCACGATCAACCAGTTCACCCTGTACCGGGAACTGACCGCTCAACTTGACCAGCGGCTCCGCGATAACGCCGAGCGCGCCAGCTACATCTACGGCAGTGTTCTCTGGAAGTACCGCTCGCAGAACGACCCCGCCGCCCTGCAGCGGGGGTCGATCCTCGACGCGCCCGGCCAGCCCCTCGGCCTGCTCGCCGCGGTGATCGACAACGGCGTCACCGTCGAGGGCGGAGTGTTACGGCCCGGGTTGGTGCGGGAGGACCTCTCCCCGGCAGCGGCCGCGGAATTGGCGCGGGCGGCCGGAGACAACAGCCCGGTGACGCGCAGCCTGGACGGTCTGGGCCGTTACCGCACGCTGGCCACCCGCAGCCGGGTCACGGGCCAGACCCTGGTGATCGGATTGAGCATGGTCGACCTGGACCGCACGATGCGGGACGCGGTGTGGGTCGCCGCCGGGGTGACGGCGATGACGCTGGCACTGATCTCGGCGGCGGGGTTCCTCGTCATCCGGCGGGCATTGGCTCCGCTGGACCATGTGGTAGCCGCTGCCGGTGAGGTGGCCGCGCTGCCCCTGGATCGGGAGTCGGCGATTCCGGTGCGGGTCAGTGTCGGTGACGCCTACCCGCCGACCGAAGTGGGTCAACTGCAGACCGCGCTCAACCGGATGCTCGATCACATCGCGGCGGCGCTGGCGAACCGCGAGGCCGGCGAGAACCGGATGCGTCAGTTCGCCGCCGACGCCAGCCACGAACTGCGCACCCCACTGGCCGTGGTCCGCGGCTACGCCGAATTGGTCCAGCGCGGCCGCGGTCAGGTGCCCGCCGATGTCGCCGTTGCTCTGGATCGGATCAACTACCAAGCCGGCAGAATGACCGAGCTGGTTGAAGAACTGCTGCTGCTGGCCCGGCTGGACTCGGGCCGGCCGCTACTGCGTGAACCGGTGGACCTGACGACGTTGTGCGCCGAGGCCGTCAGCGATGCGCGTGCCGCCTCTCCTGAGCATCGCTGGAACCTGTCGGTGCCCCCGGGGTCGCTCTACGTTCTTGGGGATGATTCCCGCCTGCAGTTGACGCTGGCCAACCTGCTCAGCAACGCCCGGGTTCACACCCCACCGGGCACGTCGGTGGCGGTCTCGCTCAGCGCTGAGGACGGCACCGCCGTCATACGGGTAGCCGATGACGGGCCGGGGATCCCGGCGTCGTTGCAGCCGGAGGTGTTCGGTCGCTTCACCCGGGGTGACGGATCACGTTCCCGCAGAGGCGGATCCACCGGACTGGGGTTGGCGATCGTCGCAGCGGTGGTCGACGCCCACGGCGGGACGGTGAGCCTGGACAGCGCGCCCGGTCACACGGAGTTCACGATCCGGCTGTCGATCGGCGGGTAGGTCTGAGACGGCGGGATGACCGTTCGGGTGCCGCGCCAAACCTCGACGCTGAAATTCATACGTAATCGTTACGCAGCGAAAAACGTGTGGATTGATTCGTGCGAGAGACTTCCGTCACAGTCGGGTCTCGTCAGTCCTGACACAGCGCTCATTAATCGAGAACCGAAGTAATCGACAGCTTTGAAAGGCGTGGTTCAAATGGCCGGCAAGACAACGAAGTTTGCTCGTGGCAGTGCGGCGGCGTTCGCGGTGGGGCTGTTCTTGGCCGGGCCGCAGGCGGCGGTGGCTTTCGCTGACGCTGGTCCAGACAGCGCCGGGACATCGGCGGGTGCTGGTGACGCGGGTTCGGCGGCGGTGAAGGCTCCCGCTAGCCGTGGCGCTGCTTCGTCCACCGGCGCTGCCGGGCCGGGGCGCGCGGCGGGTGGGGGCCGTGGGGTTCGTTCGGCGGCGAGCGGTCCGGCGGTGAAGGCCCCGGCTCCGGCGGCGGCGCGGGCGGCGCGTCCGGCGACGGTGGCGCCGGTGTTGCGTGCGGTGCCGAGTTCGGTTGCGGTGCAGCCGGTTCGGCAGCCTATTGCTCCGGTAGTTCCGGTGGCGGCTGCGACCCCCAGCCCGGCTGCGGTGGCGGCGGTGACGTCGAGCGGTGCGAGCGCGCCGGTAGCGGTGCGGGCGGCCTCGGTGGCTGGCGGTGGTTCGCCCACGGCCAGTGCCGCGGTTGCTCCAGCGGCGGTTCCGGCCCCGGTGGCGGCGGTCTCGGCGCGTGATCGGGTGGTCGCGGCGGAGAGGAAGTTCTTCAACTCGGTGGCGAACTGGCTGTCGGGTCTGCCGTCGAGCAATCTGACGAGCTCTCTTGAGGGTGCTCTGTTGATGGTGCGCAGGAATTTCTTCAACGTCGCCCCGGGTGCCACATTGTCACCGCAGACGACATCGCAGAAGGACGGCAAGATCCGTGGCCGGATCAACGCATTCGACAACGATGGGGATCCGCTGAGTTTCTCGGTGGTGACCAATCCCACGGCGGGCACGGTCGAGGTCCTGGCCGACGGGCGCTACGCCTACACCCCGGGTGCGGGTTTCACAGGCACGGACTCGTTCACGGTGAAGGTCGCCCCCGAGCAGGCCGGACGTAATGTGCTGGCCCCGAGGGCATCCATCGCCCGTGAGGTGACGGTCCAGATCGGTGGGGCCCAGACTCATAATGACCCGGCCGATGTCGCTGTCTATCTGCCGAGTGCCTCGGGCCACCTCACGGTGGTCAGGAAGGGGCTGGGCAAGCGGTTCGGTGCGACGGTCACGTTGGCCGGGGTCACCCCGGACACTGAGTTGGCCTGGATGGACTCTGCGGGCAACCGCGGGTACATGACGGTGGACAAGTTGGCGACGGTGCATTGGCCGGAGTTCAAGGCCAAAGCCGCCGAGAACGGCTCCACGGTTGATCTGACTCTGTCGTACACCGACGCCGACGGCACTCAGCGCGCGGTGCTGCTGAACAACGTGACGCCGACCACGGACGCAACCGGCCAGTATGTGTTCAGCGGGCGGTTGGCCCCCGACCCGGAAGCGGAGGGCACGTCGGTAGATCCCTGGGATGTGGTGGGGGCGGAGTTCAAGCCGCTCTACGAGGGCTTCCGCAAGACCTACAACATCGAGAAGGGTCAGACCGCGAAGTTCACGACTGTCGACATCGACTTCACTCAGGCCGCGGTGTTCGCCGACACCTTCACCCCGCTGAGTTACGAACAGCAGGGGCTCTACGCCCAGGATTCAGAGGCCAATCCGCAGGCGGCGCAACCGCCGGGCGGGGCGGCAACCCCAGGGCTGTCCCTGGCGCCTCCGGAAGCAGCTGCGGAGGTTAAAGCGACCGGTGTGACGGCGTCGATCCCGCTGGGGAAGTCGTTTGTCGTTGGCCGTAACGACGGGTCGGTCGAGTTGTGGACCGACGGCCAACAGCAGCAGTTGCACGATGCGGGTTGGTCGAGTCCGGTGAAGTACATCCTGGATTACAGCCGGCCGTTGAAGGACGCGCAGGGCAACACTGTCGCCAGCGGTTTCACCGGCTACATCTCCGGCAATACCCTCACGGTCACCGGGCTGGGGCAGGGCAGCACCGTGGTGGTGGGTAGTGAGATCACCGGTGCCGGGGTCGAGGCGGGCACCACGATCACCAAGTTCGTGTCCGAGACCGGGTCTTGCTCGGACTCCGGGGGTGGCTCGTGCACGGGTGGTTCCGGTGGCAGCAACGGCGGCCCGGGCACCTACGAGGTGAGCATCGCCCAGACGGTCGGCAGTGCGGTCGCACAAGCGTCGCCGGATGATCCGTCGAAGTTGCTTCCGGCAGGGGTTGAGTTCGCCCAGAAGAACGTCTCGGCGGTGGCGCCCGGGTTTGTCGTCGGCCTGGGTAACGGTGCGGTGCAGTTGTGGACGGCCTCCGGTGGCTGGAACGAACTACACAATTCCGGTTGGAACGCCGCGGTGAGCTCGATGATCACCTACGGCGAGGGTTTCGTGGTGGGTCTGGACAACGGGTCGGTGCAGAAGTGGAACGGCCCCGGCTCCAATCCGGATTCATCAACCTGGAAGAACAATTGGACCGAACTGAAAAATGACGGCTGGGGCAGCGGAGTCACTGCGCTGCTGCCTTACAAGGGTTTCTCCGGCACCTGTGCGGGGGGGTGCGAGGGGTTCCTGGTCGGCTTGGCCAACGGCTCGGTGCAGCAGTTCAACGAGGCGCGTAACGGGTTGGGCAAGCCGGGCTGGGTCGAGCTGCACAACTCGGGGTGGAACAGTGCCGTGAAGGGCATGGTGTTGTCCGGCAAAGGCGAAGCCGGGCTGCCGACCTTCGCGGTGGGTCTGCAGAACGGGGCGGTCGAGCAGTGGGAGTGGAACGGTTCGGGCTATAGCTGGGCGGAGATCCAGAAACCGGGCAAGGACGGCTGGAACTCCGAGGTCACCGCGATGACTCAGTTCGGGGACAACTTTGTCCTTGGCCTGAATAACGGTGCGGTGTTCGAGCGGGTCAACAGCGGGGGCTACTGGGTCCAACTGCACGATTCCGGCTGGGCTTCCAAGGTGAACCAGATCGTCCCGTTTGAATCCGCGACGTTGGGCAACGGTGTGATCGTCGGCCTGGACAACGGGTCGGTGCAACTTTGGAAGGGTCAGACCGCCGGCACGAATCCGGACTGGACTGAACTGCACGACTCCGGTTGGGCCAGCGGGATCGCCAGCATCGTGCCGGTGACCACCAAGGTCAGCAACGCGAATGGCGACGTGGTTTCGCAGGACGGTGTGGTGGTCGGCCTGGAGAACGCGGCCTTGGAGCAGTGGTCCGGGCTGATCACCGGCAGCACCGGCCAGAATGACTGGACCGAGATCGATGGCCCGCAAGTCAATCAGGCCGCTAAGACGCTCGCTCAGGACGGTTTCCTTAAATCAGCGGTGGAGTTCGGGTTAGCGCTGGCTGATAGCGGTGAGTCCCCGGTCTGGGGTGCCGCGGGCAGCGTCGGCGGTGCCGACGATCCGCTGTTCAGCCAGGCGAAGTTCCAGAAGGCGTCCACCGCTGACGGCACCTACCTGCCGGTGGTGTCCTACATCCCGGCGTCGCTGATCAAGAAGACCCTGTCGGATCCCAACGGTCTGAGCAGTTCTACGGTTGATTTGAGCTATGACGTCAACGCACTGGCCTACGGGTACGCCTTCGTTCCCGACGGGGTGTACAGCAAGTTGGTTCCGGGTAAGTGGTCGATGGCCATGCTCATCGGGCTGCAGACCGGGCCGTCTCTCACCCTGAACTTCGACAGCCCCGGGACCATCAGTGTTCCCGACACCAATCTGTTCAACTACCAGTACTGGACCCCTGGCCCGCTCGGATTCGATTCCTTCGCCATCGACGTGGGTGCCAACGCCAGTCTGGACGTCAAGCTCAACGGGGCCGAGGACAAGGACAGCCTCAACGCCCATGCCTACATGGTTCCCGGGATGTTGTTCACCTATAACACCCAGAGCAAACCGAAGGGTGTCCAGCTAGGGTTCAGTGCCTACCCGGACCTCGACGCCAGTGACTTCACCAGCCTCACCGGGGTCACGGTCACCCCGACTCTGACCCCGTACGTGACGGCCAGTTACGGCATTATGGTCCCGGACACCACGCCGCTGATCGGTGGTTGGTCACTGTTCAAGATCTCCCTGGGATACGAGAACCCGGTCTCGGCGAGTGTGTGCGCGGACTACAAGGCGCAGTGCCCGACCGCCACCGCCGAAACCGGCAGCAACCTGAGCCTCACCCTGGACTCCGAGGGCTACATCACCGCCTCGGCCGGCCTCCTCGATGGGGTGACCGACAAGCTGACCTGGAGCGGCAAGTACCAGGTCTACGACGTCAGCACGACCTTCCCGCTCTGAGCGCAGGAAGGGATTTCGCCAAGTGCCTGCGACGCGGAGTGGTGGCAGGGAAGGCAAGAGCTGTCCAGTCGGTGGCGACTGGTTTCGGCAATGGCGTTTCTGTCACAACAGCATGCCCAGCGAATGATCAGAACCCTTGTGGGAAGGCTCAGCCGTTCATCCGGCGGTAGAACCCCTTCACCGTGCCGTAGAGCTTGCGGTACTCGACCATGTGCCGGGCATAGACGTCCCGGTCGGCCGGGACCGGGTCGAACACCGCCGCCACCGGAACCCGGGTGGCCGCCTCCGA
>CAIOYU010000488.1 GCA_903862565.1 uncultured Actinomycetes bacterium
CGACGGGCATCGCCGGAAGCGAAAATTTCGCGCTGCCGCAGTTCAACAGCATGCGAGTTCCGTCCACGCTGACGTCGACCGGCTTGGCCGGCAGCGCTCGCGTGATATCCGACAACAACCGCCCGGATACCAAAACGGTTCCACCAGAAGCGATCTCAGCTGGAACAGTCACTTCAGCCGAAACATCGAAGTCGAATCCGGCGATGGTCAGTCCGTCATCGGAACCTGTGATGAGCACGCCAGCCAGCACCGGATTCGATGGCGGCCTGGACGGCAGACTGCGCGCAACCCAGGCCACGGCGTCGGCGAAGTCCTCCCGCACCAGGCGGAACTTCAAATCGGAGCCAACCGTCGTGGTCGCCACGTTCATCGTGTCCCTTCAAAACATCACCCCAGCCGAGAGCGCCGGTCAGATCACAACCTAGAGCGTCGGAGGTCATCTTGAAAGCTAATCGGTGGGGGTGACAACCGGAGGTGGTGGGGTGTGAACCGGGCTGTGATCGCACTTCTCCCCAACTGCCTTCTTCTAAAAGGAAACCCTTGAATATCTCTCAATAACAGTATTAGGGGCTGTGCAACTTGTGGACATGTACGGGAACCACCTGTTCAGGGGCCGTCTGCAGTTGGGGATGGGCTGTGGATGACCTAATCGCCGGTGGTACGAGGCTGTGGACGGCGGACCGGTTGTGCACGGTGTTCCCGCGCCCGGCCGGCGCTGTCCCCAGGCCGCTGCACATGCTGTTCACAACCACCGCTTGTGACAGCTGATAAGTAACGGTGCCAAAGTTTTTTGGGCATTTGGGTGAGGAGATACAACAGGGGAGGGGAATCGAGCGGAAATCAGCGCTTTGATCGCTGCCGGATGCGGGTGGTGAGTTCCTTGACGTGATCGAAGACCTCGCGGCGCTGCGCCATTTCGCCGAGTATTTTGCGCTGCGCGTACATGACCGTGGTGTGGTCGCGTCCGAAGGCCTGGCCGATCTTGGGCAGGGACAAGTCGGTGAGTTCGCGGCAGAGATACATCGCGATCTGGCGGGACTGAGCCAACGTCCTGGTCTTGCCCGGCCCGCGCAGTTCTTCGACGGTGGTGTCGAAGTAGTCGGCGGTGGCGGCCATGATCATCGCGGCACTGATCTGGGTGGTGCCGGCATCGGCAATGAGGTCGCGTAACACGATTTCGGCCAGGGCGGTGTCGATTTCGGTCTTGTTCAGTGAAGCGAAGGCGGTGACGCGGATCAGCGCACCTTCCAACTCGCGGATGTTGCGTTCGATGCTGCTGGCGATGAGTTCGAGGACGTCATCGGGTACCGCAAGCCGCTCCATCTGCGCCTTCTTGCGAAGAATTGCGATGCGGGTTTCCAATTCGGGTGGCTGGACATCGGTGATGAGACCCCATTCGAACCGGGTGCGTAGTCGGTCCTCAAGGGTGGCCAGTTGCTTCGGTGGCCGGTCGGAGGAGATCACGATCTGCTTATTGGCGTTATGCAGGGTGTTGAAGGTGTGGAAGAACTCCTCCTGGATACCTTCCTTGCCCTCGATGAACTGGATGTCGTCGACGAGCAGGACGTCGATGTCGCGGTAGCTGCGTTTGAACG
>CAIOYU010000489.1 GCA_903862565.1 uncultured Actinomycetes bacterium
AGGTCTGCCCCGGCCAGATCCGCGCCGGTGAGGTCGGCGCCGGTGAGGTCGGTGCCGGTCAGGGTGGCTCCGGTGAAGTCCGCGCCGGTCAGGTCCGCGCCGGTGAGGTCGGTGCCGGTGAGGTCGGTGGCGGTCAGGACGGCCTTGGCCATGATGGCGCCGCGGAACTTTGCGCGCTTGATCATCGCGTGGTCGAACATCGCTCGGCGCAGGACCGCCCGGTCGAGGATCGCCCCGTCGAGGACGGCCCCGGACAGGTCGGCGCCGGTCAGGTCGGCGCCGGTGAGGTCGGTGCCGACGAGGATCGCTTCGGCCAGTGAGTCCCCGGTGAGGTCGACCCCGGCCAGGCTGGCCTCGGTGAGGTCGGCCTTGGTCAGCATGGCGCCGGTCAGGGTGGTGGTGGTGAGGTCTGCCCCGGCCAGATCCGCGCCGGTGAGGTCGGCTTTGGTCAGAATTGCGCCGGTCAGGGTGGTTTCGGTGAGGTCGGTGCCGGTGAGGTCGGCCCCGGTGAGGTCGGCTGCACTGAGGTCGGTGCCGGCCAGAGTGGCGTCGGTGAAGTCCGCTCCGGCCAGATGGGCGCCGGTGAAGTCCGCCCTGGTGAGGTCGGCCCCGGTGAGAATGGCATGCGTCAGCACCGTGTTGTGCAGATCGGCTCGGGTCAGGGTGGCCTCGGCCAGCGTCGCCCCGGTGAGATCCAGGCCGGACAGGTCCGCGCCGCTGAGGTCGGCTTTACGCAGATCGGTGCCCGTCATGGCGGTCTTGGTGAGGTCGGCGCCGGTGAGGTCCGCGCCGGTGAGGTCCGCGCTGGTCAGGTCCGCGCCGGTGAGGTCCGCGCCGGTCAGGTCGGCATCGGCGAGGATGGCGTGGCGGAACACCGCGCGTTTGGCGACGGTACCGCGCAGTTTGGCCCCCCGCAGGGACGCACCCTCAAGGACCGCGCCGGTGAGGTCGGTGCCGGTCAGGTCGGCGCCGGTGAGGTCGGCTCCGGAGAGGGCCGCTCCGGTGAGGGTGGCCTCGGCAAGGTCGGCGTGGACCAGCAGAGCGTCGTGAAGGTCGGCCCGTGTGAGGGTGGCTCCCGCCAACGCGGCCCCGGTCAGGTCCTTACCGGCGAGGTCGGCGCCGGTGAGGTCGGCCTCGGTCAGCACCGCGCCGGTCAGCACCGCCTCGGTGAGGTCGGTGCCGGCGAGGTCGGCGCCGGTGAGGTCGGCTCCACTGAGATCGGAGCCGACAAGGATGGCGTCGGTGAAATCGGCGCCGGTCAGATCGGCGCCGGTGAGGCTGGTGCCGGTGAGGTCGGCGCCGGTGAAGTCAGCTCCGCTGAGGATGGCGTGCCTGAACATCGCACGCTTGATCGCGGCGCGATGCAGTGTCGCTCCGCGAAGAATCGCGCCGTCGAAGACCGCGCCGTCGAGAGTGGACCCGGTGAGGTCTGCGTCGGTGAGGTCGGCGCCGGCCAGGGTGGCTCCGGTGAGGCTTGCTCCAGCGAGGGCGGCGTGGGCTAGTACCGCGTCGTGAAGGTCGGCGCGAATGAGCTTGGCTCCGCCCAGTGCGGCGCCGGTGAGGTCCTTCCCGGAGAGGTCGGTGCCGGTGAGGTCGGCACCGGTCAGAATCGTGCCCGTCAGGATTGTTGCGGTGAGGTCGACGCCGGTGAGTTCGGCTGCGGTGAGGTCGGCCCCGCTGAGGTCGGTCGCGCTCAACGTGGCCCCGGTGAAGTCGGCCTCGGTCAGGGTGGCCCCGGTGAAGTCGGCACCGCTGAGATCGGCGTCGGTGAGGGTGGCGTGGGTCATCCGGGCGCCGTGCAGTTTGGCGCCTGCCAGTCTGGCGCCGGCCAGTCTTGTACCGGCGAGGGCGAGGCCTGACAGGTCGGCGCCGGAGAGATCGGCTCTGCTCAGGTCCGCCCCGGTCATGATCGCCTCGGTGAGGTCGACGCCGGCGAGGTCTGCACCGGTGAGGTCCGCTGAACTGAGGTCTGTCGCGCTGAGGTCGGCTCCGGTGAAGTCGGCCTCGATCAGGGTGGCATGACCGAACGCCGCCGACCTCAGGTTTGCGCCGGTAAGCCTGGCCCGCGACAGCACGGCACCGTCTAGGAGTGCCCCCACGAGGGCGACGCTGGTGAAGTCGGCGTCGGTGAGGTCGGCGTCGGTCAGGGTGGCCCCGGTGAGGTCGGCCTCGGTCAGGATGGTGCCGGTCAGGTCGGCTCCGGTGAAGTCGGTTGCGGTGAGGTTGGCGTGACGGAGGGTCGCGCGTTTGACGATGGCGCCGCGCAGATCTGTTCCTTGCAGGACTGCGCGGTCGAGGACTGCGCCGTTGAGAACAGCGTTGCTGAGGTCTGCGTCGGTGAGGTCGGCGCCGATCAGGGTGGCGCCGCTGAGGTCGGCCTCGCTCAGGGCTGCGCGGGCCAGTCGGGCCCCGCGCAGGTTGGCGCCGGTGAGCTTGGCGTGGGACAACGCAGCGTCGGCCAGGTCCTGGCCCGCCAGGTCGGCGCCGGTCAGGTCAGCCCCTCCCAGGATGGTGCCGGTCAGGACCGCCCTGGTGAGGTCGACGCCGGCGAGGGTGGCGCCGGAGAGGTCCGCGTCGGTGAGGTCGGTCTCGGTGAGGTCGGCGCCGGTGAGGTCGGCGTCGGTGAGGTCCGCGCCGGTGAGGTCCGCCTCGGCGAGGGTGACGCCGACGAGGACGGCGCGTTTGAGGTTGATACGGGTGAGATTTGCGCCGGTTAGGTTCGTCCCGGTGAGATCGGCTCCGGAGAGGTCCACGCCGGTCAGATCGAAACCGGACAGATCACGGCCGGACAGGTCGGCTCCGGGTTCCACCAGCGGGCAGACGATGACCTCGACGGTATGGACCACACTTCCACCGTGGCCGTCGGTCGCGATGATGGAGACCGTGTCGAACACACGATCCGGGCTGACGGCCGCCGCTCGACGCCTGGCATCGCTGGGGGTGTATTCGAACGCCCCGGTAGTCGGGTCCACCGTCAAGACACCGGAATCCCCGGGACTGTTATTGGCGTAGGTCAGAGTGTCGCCGTCGGTGTCGTTCGCCGACACGATCCCGATGACCGCTCCGGTAGAGGCCTTCGGCATACCGACAATGGGCTCGGCTACCACTGGCGCAGCGTTGAGCGCGCCGACCGCAACCACGACCTCGGTGACGGTGGTACCGCCATGGCCATCGGTGACGACCACGGTAAAGCGGTCGCTCAGCGCGTCGGTGGCGTTGTCTGCCGCGGCGGCATGCCGGGCTACCGGGTCGGGGGTGTAAATGAAGGCGCCAGTCGTCGGGTCGACCACGACCCTGCCTTTGGTCGGGCCGCTCCCAGTCGCGAATCCCGGCGTGTCGCCGTCGGAATCGACGACATTCGCCTGGCCGGCAACCAAGCCACTCGAATCGGGTGCGCCTGACGTCGAGGTGACACTCGGGGCGCTGTTGTTCGCGCTTACCGCAACTGTCACCTCGACCAGTGCGATGCCGCCTTGGCCGTCGGCGACCGACAGGGCGAACGAATCACTCCGGTCCGCAGTGGAGGCACCGTCTGCCGAGGCGCGGTGTCGGGCGGCCGGTTCGGGCGTGTAGATGAATGCCCCGGTGGCATCGTCGATGACGACGGTGCCTTTGGTGGGTGTGGTGACGACAGTCAGCCGCGGGCCGCCGGTAATGGACCCGACGATGGCTCCGTTCGAGAGCGGATCGTCGAGGGAGACCACACCGCGGGGCGTGCCCGAATACGCGCTGCCGTCGGTGCCGGGTACGGCTCCGCCCGGGACGCTGCTCTCGGCCAACCCGCCGCTGCCGCCACGCCCGGTCGCTTTGAGTGCGAATCCGCCGGTTCCGCCTGAACCGCCGGTCGCGGTGCTGGTGGCGCTGTTTGCCGAACCGCCGGTCCCTCCGCCGCCACCGGTCTCCAAACTGGTGCCACCGGAACCGCCGGAACCACCTGCTGCCCGGCCATCGACGGCGACAGCCTCGCCACCGGTTCCGCCGCTACCGCCCACTGCAGCCCCGTAGCCGCCGGTTCCGCCGGTTCCGCCCTCGGACCGTCCGGTGGCGGTGCTTGCACGGCCACCCACACCACCGCCGCCGCCGCCGGTTCCGCCTGTTCCGCCGCCCCCGCCCTGACCGCCGACGGCTACGCCGCTGTCGGAGGTCGCGCTTCCGCCCGCCCCTCCGGTGCCGCCGGTTTCGGTGTCGTTGGCACCTACGCCGCCGTCACCGCCGATTGCGGTGGCCCCGCCGGTAGCGACGGCCGCACCACCATCGCCGGGATCGCCGGGCTCGCTGCCGGCTTCGCCTCGGCTGCCGGCGCTTCCGCCGCCACCACCGAGGGCAACCTGGCCCGGACCGCTTGCGGCCGCGTCGCCGCCGCCGCCGCCGTCGCCGCCATCGCCGAACTTGCCGCCGGCGCCGCCGGCGCCGCCATCGCCGCCGTTGCCCGGATCGCTGAGCGTGCGGTCGTATCCGTCGCCGCCCTTGCCGCCGTCACCGCTGACTGGAATCCGACCATCGTCGCCGTCGATGCTGCCGGTCGCTGTGGCAGAGGCGGTCGCGGAGTCGCCGGCTCGGCGGGCGGCTGCCGAACTGACGGGGATGGCGCCGTCCTCGCCGCCGTCCCCGCCGATCCCGGCGGCCCGGCCGGGGTCGCCGCCGTTGCCGCCGTCGCCGCCGTGTGGGTTGCTCGCGGTTCCGGCTCCGCCGTCTCCGCCCTCGCCAGCCGCCCCCGCGTCGCCGCCGTTGCCGCCGTCTCCTCCGAGACCCCTGGCGCCTGTGGCCGAGCCTCCGCCGGAACCACCGTGGCCACCATTGCCGCCTGAAGCTCCTGATCCGCCGTCGCCGCCGTCACCGCCGCCAAGTGCACCGTTGCCGGCGTTTCCGCCGCGGCCGCCATGCCCGCCGTGCCCGCCAGCGCCGCCGCTGCCACCGTTGCCTGAGATGGCTCCGCCCGCGCCGCCCGCGCCGCCGTCGCCTCCGACTCCACCCGCGGTGCCGTCAGTTCCACTCGTCCCGTCGGTTCCCGAGGCCGTCCCGTTCACTCCCTCGGTGCCGTCGACACCATCGCGGGCGTCACCTCCGCGCCCGCCGGTGCCGCCGTCACCGGTGGTGCCGCCCCGACCACCGTCTCCGCCGCGTCCACCACTGCCGCCGGCTACTAACGCGTTCCAGCCGTCCCCGCCGGCACCGCCGTTGCCGGCAGCGCCGATGAGCCCGGCACCGTCTGCGCCGTTCATGCCCGTCCTGGCGACGGTTCCCTTGCCGTTCGCCGCAGCGCCGCCGACCCCGCCCGCAGCGCCGCCGACCCCGCCCTTACCGGCGGTGCCCGGATTCCCGCCGGCGCCGCCATCGCCTCCGTCGGGGTTGAGCGCGCTCCCGTTGGCACCGCGGCCGCCGTCGCCGGGTGCGCCGGCGGCACCGCCGGTGCCACCGGTTCCGCCGGCGCCGTTGTCACCCTGTCGTGGGGCGAGGAAGAACAGCCGACCTGCGCCGGCCGCGCCGCCGGTTCCACCTGCGCCACCGTCGCCACCGTCGCCACCGGAACCGCCTGCGGTTCCGTCCGCTCCTGCGATGGCGCCGTTTACACCGCTGGTGCCGCGACCACCGCGACCGCCGCTGCCTCCCGCGCCACCGATGCCCCCGGCACCGCCACGGCCGACAATCCAGCTGCCATCGCCGCCGGTGCCGCCGTTGCCGGCGTTCCCGCCGTCGGCGCCGCCGGTGCCGTTCGCTCCGGCCTTGAGGCCCTCGACTCCGCTGGAGCCGGAAACGCCGTCGCCGCCGGCCCCGCCGGCTCCACCCTTGCCCCATACCGACAGGAGGCCGGTGCCGCCGCCGTTGCCGCCATCACCGCCGCGCTGGTTGACCGATGTGGACGCTCCGCCGTCGCCGCCAACGCCCGCGTTACCGACCCAGAGGCCGGCGCGCCCGCCGTCGCCGCCCATGCCTCCGGCACCCCCGTCGCCACCGGCACCGCCTCGGCCCCAGATCGCCAAGATCGCCGCGTTGCCGCCGTCGCCGCCAGCCGCTCCTTCCGCGCCGTCGCCGCCCCTGCCACCGCTGCCGAGGATGAGGCCGCCGCGGCCGCCATTGCCGCCTGCACCGCCGTTGACCGCTGCGATACCCGCGCCGCCCTGCCCGCCACGGCCGAATAAACCTGCGGCTCCGCCACTTCCGCCGTTCGCGCCGCTTCCGCCGCTGCCGAACAAGCCGCCCCTTCCGCCCGAGCACGCGGTACCGGCGGTGCAGGTCGCGGCGGTCCAGCTGTAGCCATCGCCGGCCAGGATGCCGGCATCGGGGTGATCGGCCGTTCCATCACCGATGAAAAGGCGGAGGACCGACGCCAAGGGCTTCTTGGCCGGACTGTCGGTGACCGCCATCGCGGCCGGGACTGATGTCGCGGGGTCGGCCGGTTCGCCATTGGTCGAGCCAGCGAGGCTAAGACGAGTCCTGCGTGGTGCCAGTTCCCGGCGCGACAGTGCGGCTACCGTCCAGGCCAGCGGTGCGGCAAACGGGCTGTCGGCGGGTCCGGTGCCGGTTGCCGACGGATTGATGCCCAGCCACGCCAGGGCCCCGCTCCGGGCTGCGGCAGCAGGTCGTGGGACGGCGAGGACGGGCACTGACTGCGATTTGGCAGCCGGTGCGGCGATCGCCGCCGCCCCCTTCGGCGCGGTGCCCGCGGTGGCGTTGGAAGCCGAAGCCGAAGCTGTTGCCGCTGCGACGATGGCATTGAACGAGGCCGAGTCCGCGGGAGAGGTCCACGCGCCGCTCGAGAGTGCGGGAACTCGCCCCGTCGTGGCTCCCGCGACGGTCCTCGGTGCGGGGGAGGGGATGACGGCCGATGCGGACGCGGCGCTGGACGGCTCCTGCGGCTGCTTCGTGTTGGTCCGAGTTCTTGCACCGAGCACGGGCTGCCGCACCGCAGCAGCGCCGCGGGCGGCGCCGACCGCTGAACCCGTGCCCTGCGCCGCTCCACCGCGGGCCGGCTCTGGAACCGACCGCGACCCCCGGGTGGCCCGAGGGGTGGCTGACGACGAAGCGTCCTGCGATGGAGCCTTCTGAGAGGCGGTGCTCTGGGATCCCGAGTCGGTCGCCCCGGCCGATCCGGACGTGTCTGCCGCTGCAATGCACGGCATCGCAAAGACCGCCGCTCCGACGCCCAGTGCGACAGCGAGCGCACCGACCCTACCGATGTGATCGCTGACCCCCTCACGGCCCGCCGTCAGGAAGGGTCCGGGGCAATCGATCGAGGCGAACGTCGGGTCGGTGCTGAATTCTGAGCTCATGGTGGGTCCCCGATCCCAAAAGGCGGGAACACCTGGGTTCCCCGCATTGAGGCAAACTATGCATCAAAATTGGTGACTTAAGTCACTAAAAAAGGGGAATTACACGCTTGATTATCAGCCGTCTTTTCCTGTCGAAGCTGGTCTCGCGGATCGTTCAGCGCGGTAGATAATCCGACTCATGTTTGCGCGCGCGACGGTTGTTGCGCCTGCGGCCCCGGTTGGCGCGGGCGGCCGCGCTATCGGGGTCGGCGCTGACCCGCGGGTGGAGTGGAAGATCCGCGCAGCATTCCTCGCCGGTGGCGCCTACCTGCGAAGTTGTTGTCAGGTAACACGTTCCGGTTGGAGCGAGCGGGGCAACTTTGGTGCGCTACCACGGTTCCTCGGTCTGGCCGGCGTCGGGCCCGGGACCACACCGGCTGGGCCATGAAGGCGCTCAGTCGGAGTCGTGGATGGAGTTGCTGTTCCGGCAGCCACCGACAGAAGGTCAATTCGGGACGCTCGTCTGATTTCCCAGTTCTTGCTCAGGGACAACGCCGCCGGATCGCCTGCCGACGGCCGAAAATCACAGCCAGTTGTTGCGGCGGAACGTGACGTAGAGGAACGAACACACCCCGAGCATGAACAGCAGCACCGCCGGGTAGCCCCACTGCCAGGCCAACTCCGGCATGTTCTCGAAGTTCATTCCGTAGATCCCGGCGATCATGGTGGGCACCGCCGCCATGGCAGCCCATGCCGAGATCTTGCGCATGTCGAGGTTCTCCTGCATGCCCACCTTGGCCAGCGCCGCCTGCACCAGCGACGACAGCATCTCGTCGTAGCTGGCGATCCGGTCGGCGGCCAGACTCTGGTGATCCAGGACGTCGCTCATCTGGCGCCGGAGTTCTTTGGACACCAGATCCCGGTAGGAACCGGTGATCTTGCCCAGGGCGTCGGTCAGCGGCCACACCGCCCGCCGCAACTCGACCACCTCGCGCTTGAGCAGGTAGATCGGTTCGATGTCGATCCGGCGCCGCGGTGAGAACGTTGCCTCCTCGATGGCGTCGATGTCGGCTTCCATCGCCTCGGCCACCCACCGGTAGGAGTCGACGATGTGGTCGGCGATCGCGTGCATCACGGCGAAGGACCCCAGGGCGAGTTGCTCGGGATCGTCCTCCAACTTGCGCCGCACGACCGCAAGGCCGGTGTGCTCGCCGTGGCGGACCGTGATGACGAAATCCTTGCCGACGAACACCATGATCTCGCCGGTCTCGACGATCTCGCGGGCCAGTTCCACCGACTCGTGCGGCACGTAGTTGACCGTCTTGAGAACGAGGAACAGGGTGTCGTCGTAACGATCGACCTTCGGACGCTGGTGGGCGTGGACGGCGTCCTCCACTGCCAGCGGATGCAGCCCGTAGACCTTGCCGACCGAGTGCATCTGCTGCTCGTCGGGCTCGTGCAGGCCGATCCAGACGAAGGCCGATTGGTTCCCGGCCTGGAGTTCACGGACCTTCGCCAGTGCTTCGGCGTGGTTGAACGTGCCGGGCACGCGTTGGCCGCCACTGTAGACGGCGCAGTCCACTACGGCCGTGTTCACCGGAACGGGGGTCGGGGCGTCGGGTTTCGTCGCCGATCGTCCGCGGCCGATCCCGAGCAGTGCAGGGGTTCGCGTCCTGAATGAGGCCATCGCGGAACCTCCTCCCACTTGATGCTCCCAGGTGTTGCTCAGACCCGTCTTGCGCCTTTATCGATGTTACGCGTGCGGCGGCGACGCTCGGCGGCAGGACGCGGTCGAGTACCCTAACGCCCGTGTCTGAAACGGTGCCCGCTCCCACTCTCGTTCTCGACGATGAAGAGATTTTCGCCGCCCATGAAGGCGGCAAGCTGTCGGTAGAGCTGAAGGCACCGCTCGACACCCAGCGCGCCCTGTCGATCGCCTATACGCCGGGAGTCGCGCAGGTCTGCCGAGCCATCCATGCCGACCCTGCCCTGGCCGCCCGGTACACCTGGGCGCACCGGCTGGTGGCGGTGGTCAGTGACGGAAGCGCGGTCCTCGGTCTTGGCGACATCGGGCCTGCGGCATCGCTACCTGTCATGGAGGGCAAGGCCGCGCTGTTCAAGAACTTCGGCGGCCTGGATTCGATCCCGATCGTGCTGGACACCAAGGACCCCGACGAGATCGTCGACATCCTGGTGAAACTGCGTCCGAGCTTCGGCGCGGTCAACCTCGAGGACATCTCCGCGCCCCGCTGCTTCGAGATCGAACGTCGGGTGATCGAGGCGCTGGACTGCCCGGTGATGCACGACGACCAGCACGGCACGGCCATCGTGGTGCTCGCGGCCCTGCTCGGTGCCTCTGCGGTGCTCGAACGCGAACTCAGCTCGCTGAAGATGGTCATTTCCGGCGCGGGTGCGGCCGGGGTGGCCTGCGCCAACATCCTGCTGGAGGCGGGGCTGAGCGACATCACCATGGTGGACTCGAAGGGCATCGTTCACACCGGCCGCGGCGACCTCAACGGGGTCAAAGCCGAGTTGGCGACCCGCACAAATCCGGACGGCCGGACCGGCGGCGTTGCCGAGGCTCTGGCCGGGGCGGACGTCTTCCTCGGGCTGTCGGCCGGGAAGGTTCCCGAGGAGCTCATCGCCACGATGGCGCCGAACGGCATCGTGTTCGCCTGCTCCAACCCCGACCCGGAGATTCATCCCGAGATCGCCAAGCGCTACGCCGCCATCGTCGCCACCGGCCGCAGCGACTTCCCCAATCAGATCAACAACGTGCTGGCGTTCCCCGGTGTGTTCCGCGGTGCGCTGGACGCCGGAGCGCGGCGGATCACCGAGAAGATGAAAGTGGCCGCTGCCGAAGCGATTTTCTCTGTCGTGGGCGATGACCTCGCCGCCGATCACATCGTGCCCAGCCCCCTGGACCCCCGGGTGGGCCCGGCGGTGGCCGCCGCGGTGGCCGCAGCCTCCAGGGACTGACCCTGCCATGAAGCGCCTGGCGCTGGTTCTGCTGGCGCTGCTGATGACCGCCTGCGCGGCGCCGCACTCCGGCCCGTCGTTTGCCGTCGGGACCTCGGCTGATCCTGAAACGACCCTGCTGGCCAACATCTATGCCGCCGGCCTGCGGTATTACGGGACTGCGGCCCGTGTCGAGACCTCGGCCGACCCGTTGGCGGCACTCGACGCCGGGACCGTCACGGTGGTGCCGGGATTCACCGGCCGACTGCTGGAACGGTTCGCGCCCGGATCGGCCGCGCGGTCCGCCGAGCAGGTGTACCGGGCGATGGTGGGCGTGCTCCCG
>CAIOYU010000490.1 GCA_903862565.1 uncultured Actinomycetes bacterium
GGGGGCAGGAGCGGAGCGACTCGGGGGAGTGATGTCGGCCACCGCTTCGGAACCGATCCACCACACCCCGAGCAGCACCGCCACCGTCTGCCAGTGGGCGGGCAACAGCACCGCCACCCGGGTACCCGGGCCTGCGCCGAGTTCCTCGCGCAGCAGATTGGCGGTTTTCGCCGCCCAATTCGCCAGCGTCACCGTGGACAGTTCGATTCGCTCGCCGGTGGCGTCGTCGTAGTAGGTGATGCGCGGGCCCATGCGGTCGGAGGAGATCCGCTCCAGCACAGCGTCGGTGAGCGTGGCCATTCAGTTGACGCACTTGGGGTCGTCGGACCCCGCGGTGATCACCGGCGACGGCGGCGGGGCGTCCGCGCCGACCTCGGATGCGGCTTTGTCCACCACGCCGCTGTCGACGCTTTCGCTGTCTTCCGTCGGGCTGTCGGAGGTGGGCAGCGTGCCGTCCAGGCCGGAACCCGGACCCTCGTAGTCCTTGGTGAGCACCACCCGCACCGTTCCCGGGGGGATCGAGGGATCGGCCACGACCGGCAGGTCGCCGAGCTCCTTGGCCACGGCCAGGGCGCCGAGATCGTCGGTCTTGGCAGCCTGCACCTGGCTCTCGCTGACCTGTTCCTTGTCGTTGTTGCCGATGTTTCCGGCCTTGAACCCCTTGGCGCTCAACCGATCCGACACCGCGCCGGCCAGACCGTTGATCTTGCTGTCGTTGATCACGTCGGCGGTCGTCTGATCGTGGGTGTAAAGGACCTTCTCGGTCTTGCCCTCGGCCTGGTCCTGCAGCAGGCTGGCCACCCACTCCTTCACCTGCGCGGGGTCGACCGTGACGACCGACTGGGAACCATCGTCACTCCAGCCGTCTTCGGCGAGGACCGGAATGGTGGCGAAGGCGACATTGCCCGCCGCCAGGGACTGCAACTGCTTGATGAAGTCCATGACGTCCCAGCCGGAGGAGATCACCACCGAGCGCTGGATGGCGTCCTGTAACCGGCCGATGGTGGCCCGGCTGCTCAGCGTCTTACCCGAGATGACCTGGTGGGCCAGGGATGCCATCACCACCTGCTGGCGCACCACCCGGTCGAGATCGCCCCGCGGAAGGTCGTGACGCTGGCGGACGAAGCTGAGCGCCTGCGGTCCGTCCAGTCGCTGCCAGCCCGGCGGAAAGTCGGCACCCGAGAGGGGTTCGCTCACGGGGTTCTTCAGGCAGACCTCGACACCCCCGAGTGCATCGGTGATGAGCGAGAAGCCCAGCAGGCCGATTTCGGCGTAGTGGTCGACGGTCACCCCGGTGAGATCGGCGACGGTCTTGATCAGCGCATTGCGGCCGGCCTCGACGGCCCGGGGTTCGGCCTGCGCCGGATCCATGCCCTGGTTCTCCACCAACTCCTTCATGGTGTCCAGCTTCACCTGGCCGTAGACGCCGTTGATCTTCGTCTTGTCCAGGCCCTGGGCCTCGACGTAGGAGTCGCGGGGAATCGAGATCGCGGTGGCCGAACGGCCGCTGTTCGGGATGCGGACCAGGATGAGGGTGTCGGTGTTGGTGGCCGTCTCGTCGCCGGCGTGCAGTTCGGCCAACTCTTCCGCGGACAGCGGGTTGCCGTGTGCGTCGGTGCGGCTGTCCATGCCGACCAGAAGGATGTCGGTGGCGCCGTCGTCGCTGTTGCCGCCCAGGCTGGCGATGTTGAAGTGGAAGATGCCGCCCTCGAACGAGCGAACCGATCCCCACGCGATTCCGGTGCTCAGCATGATGATCACGGCGACCATCGCGAGCACAGTGCGCACCACTGGCCGCGCATACGCCACTGTTGTCACTTCAGCCTCACCTGACACCAGCCCAGGCTACTGGTGAGATGGGCGGATGCCGGGTAGCTCATTCCGGCGTGCCAGACTCCATCTCATGGCGCAGAGGATCGTGATCACCGGTGCAGGGGGGCAGGTCGGCCGATTTCTCGCGGACGAGGCACGTCGTAGGGGCTTCGACGTCCACGCGGTGACTCGGAGCCAGTTCGACATCACCGACGCATCCGCTGCCCATGAACACATCTGCAGCGGTGATGTCGTCATCAACTGTGCCGCCTTCACCAATGTCGATGCCGCGGAAACGGAACCCGCCGCCGCCGAAGCGATCAACGCCGTCGGGGCCGGCAACGTGGCCCGTGCCTGTGCGAAGGCAGGGGCCCGCCTGGTTCATGTCTCAACCGACTATGTCTTCAGTGGGGACAGCCGAGTTCCCTACGAAGTCGGGGACCCCACCGGGCCCCTCGGTGTCTACGGTCGCACAAAACTGGAGGGTGAACTGGCAGTCCGGGCAGCTTTGCCCGGCGCCCACATCGTCCGGACATCGTGGGTCTACACCGGAGCGGACGGCTCCGACTTCGTGGCGGTCATGCGGAGGCTGGCCGAGGGAGAACGGACCATCGACGTCGTCAATGATCAGACCGGGTCGCCTACCTACGCGAAGGATCTGGCCAACGCGCTGCTCGAAGTAGCGGCGGGCGACATCTCGGCCCCAATCCTGCACGTGGTGAACACGGGAGGGGCCAGCCGTTTCGAGCAAGCCCGGGCGGTCTTCGCCGGGGTGGGCGCCGACCCGGAGCGGGTTCGGCCGGTGGGCACTGATTCCGTTCCCCGGCCGGCGCGCCGTCCGGTGTACTCGGTGATGTCGACGACGGAATCGGTGCGGGCCGGACTCAGTCCTCTTCGGCCATGGCGTGAGGCCATGGCGGAGGCGCTGGCGGTACCGGTCGGTAACGGGCCGATACCCTGAAAGCCGTGACCTCAGACGCCGTGGCCTCTAGCGCGGGGACCGCGCGCAACGCTCTGACCGTCGTCACGGTCACCTACTCGCCGGGACCGCACCTCGACCGATTCCTGTCGTCCCTCACACTCGCCACGGATCTGCCACTGGATGTCGTGATGGTCGACAACGGGTCTACCGATGATGCACCCGAGGAGGCGGTCGAACGCTATCCCGGCACCCGTCTGCTGCGGACCGGCAGCAACCTCGGTTACGGCACCGCCGTCAACCGCGGCGTCGCCACCGCGCCCGGGGACCAGGAGTTCGTCATCGTTGCCAATCCCGACGTGACCTGGGGGCCGGGCAGTATCGACGCACTACTGGAGGCCGCGCGGCGATGGCCGCAGGCCGGCACCCTGGGGCCGTTGATCCGCGACCCTGACGGATCGGTCTACCCCTCGGCGCGCCACTTGCCCAGCCTGGTGCGGGGTGGCATGCACGCTCTCGTCGGCTTCGTGTGGAAGTCGAACCCGTGGACCAAGAAGTACCGCCAGGAATACCTCGAGCCGGCCGAGCGTCCGGTGGGCTGGCTCTCTGGTTCCTGTCTTTTGGTTCGCCGCAAGGCTTTCGACGCGATCGGCGGCTTCGACGAGCGGTTCTTCATGTACATGGACGACGTCGATCTCGGTGATCGCCTCGGCAAGGCGGGCTGGCTGAACGTCTACGTCCCGGGCTCGGAGATCCTGCACGACAAGGGGCATTCGACGGGCCGGGATCCGGCCCGCAACCTGCGTGCCCACCATGAGAGCGCCTACATCTACCTCGCGGATCGCCACAATCGCCCTTGGCAGGCACCGTTGCGGTGGACGATGAAGGGAGCTCTGAAGCTCAGAGCGCAGGCGGCGGTGCGCAAGTCCCGCCGGGAACTGACGAGAGGGAAGCGGTGACCGGAACGCACACTGTCCAGACGGAGAGCGGCACCGTCGATCCGTCGAAGGTCGATGCCGTCATCCTGGTCGGAGGCAAGGGAACCCGGCTTCGGCCGCTGACGATTTCGGCCGCGAAGCCGATGCTGCCCACCGCGGGTGTGCCGTTCCTCACCCATATGCTCTCGCGCATCGCCGAGGCCGGCATTGAGCACGTCGTCCTGGGGACCTCCTACCGTGCCGAGACCTTCGAGTCGGAGTTCGGCGACGGGTCCAAGCTCGGCCTGGAGATCGAGTACGTGACCGAGGTGGAACCGCTGGGCACCGGCGGCGGGATCGCCAACGTCGCGCCGAAACTGCGCCACGACACCGTGATGGTGCTCAACGGCGACGTGTTGTCCGGTATGGACCTGCGCCAGATGCTGGCCAGCCATGAGGAGCGCGAGGCAGACGTGACCCTGCATCTGGTGCGGGTGGGCGACGCGCGGGCGTACGGCTGCGTGCCGACCGATGCCGACGGCAACGTTCTGGCATTCCTGGAGAAGACCTACGATCCGCCCACCGACCAGATCAACGCCGGCACCTACGTGTTCAAGCGCGAGATCATCGACCGCATCCCCCGCGGGCGCGATGTGTCGGTGGAGCGCGAGGTGTTCCCCGCTCTGCTGACCAGTGGCGCCAAGGTCTGCGGCTTCACCGACTTCAGCTACTGGCGGGACATGGGCACGCCGGAGGACTTCGTCCGCGGCTCTGCCGACCTGGTGCGCGGCATCGCGCCCTCGCCCGCACTGGCCGGAATGCATGGCGAGTGTCTGGTGCATGACGGCGCGTCCGTGGCGCCCGGCGCGCTGCTGTTCGGCGGGACCGTCGTCGGCCGGGGGGCCGAGATCGGCCCCGGGGTTCGTCTGGACGGCGTGGTGGTGTTCGAGGGGGCAAAGATCGAGGCCGGCGCGGTCATCGAGCGGTCGATCATCGGCAGCGGAACCCGAATCGGACCTCGCGCCCTACTGCGGGACGCGGTCATCGGCGACGGCGCGGACATCGGAGCCCGCTGCGAACTGCTGCGCGGTGCGCGTGTCTGGCCCGGAGTTTTCATCCCGGACACCGGGATTCGCTACTCCAGCGACATCTGACGGCGTCTGGCCGCCGCGGCCAACGCCGCCAGGCCGGGGTCGAGGTCCGGCAGGGAATCGATCGGCCACCAGCGCAGGTCCAGCGACTCGTCACTGATCACGAAGTCGGACTGCGCCGGTGCTGTCGCGATGAATTGCAGGTCCAGGTGTCGGGTCGGTACACCGAGCGAACAAGTGACCGGGTGCACGTGTACCGCGGCCAGTGCGGCATCCAGTTCCAGGCCGTCGATCCCGGACTCCTCGGTGGCCTCCCGGAGTGCCGCCGCGACGATGTCGGCGTCGGTGTCTTCGCAGTGTCCGCCCAGCTGGACCCAGCGACCCAGGCGCGGGTGCAGGGTGAGCAACACCTGATCGCCGGCCTCGGAGACGACCAGGGTCGAGGCGGTGACATGGCCTGGGGCGCAGGCGCGTTGGCAGCCGTCGGGACGGGCCAGGAGATAGGCCAGCACGGCGTGGCGCAACGCGTCCTGGCCGGGATCGGGGGGCTGCCAGTCGGCGAGAAGCGCGACCGCCGAGGCGTGGACGCTCATCGGCGAAGCAGCCTGTCCCCGATCGGTGCGGGGTCGCGGGGTTGCGGGGGCTCCTGGGAGTACCCGATCGCCACTGCCCCCAACGGTTCCCAGTCTGCGGGCAGGTCCAGTGCCGAGCGCACCACGTCGGGGACGAAGATCGTCGAGCCGATCCAGCAGCTGCCCACCCCGCGGACGGCGAGCGCCACCAGCAGGGCCTGCACCGCCGCACCGACCGAGACGGTGAACATGGTGTGTTCGGCCTGGGCGCGCCGGAGGTCCGGGTAGCTGTGCGCGCCGTCTGGGACCAGGAACGGGATCACGACTTCGGGGGCGTCGTAGAGGATCTGCCCCCGGGCGACGCGGCGTTCGACCGATTCGCTCGCCCGGCCGTCTCCGGCGAGGTCTGCCCGCCACGCGCCCTTCATCCGGTCCAGCAGCGCTGTTCGCCGTCCGGGGTCGGCCAGCCAGACGAACCGGACCGGCCGGGTGTGATGCGGTGCCGGGGCCGTCAGTGCCTCGGCGACGGCGGACTCGATGACCTCCGCTGCCACCGGCTGGCCGGTGAACTGGCGCACGGATCGGCGCAGCAACTGCGCCTGGGTGCGCCCGAGTTCGATGGATTCGGCGGTGCCGAGCCAGAACAGGTCGTCCTGCCCGCTGCGCGTCAGTCGGGCGGCGGTGGATCCGTCGTCGGGCAGGCTCAGGCCCCGAACCACCGCCACCGGCACCGCAGTCAGTTTGCCCTTCACCAGGTCCGCCGCGGCGGCGATCTCGTCGGCGACGGCCACCTCGGTCACGCGTAACTCGTTGCCGTGCGCATCGTGTGCCCCGGCGTAGGCATACAGCACCGACACCCCGGCGGCTCCGATCGCGGCGTCGGTCTGCCCATTGCGCCAGGCGCGGCCCATGGTGTCGGTGACTACGATGCCGACGTCCACACCGCGCTTCTCGTGCAATGCGTCGCGCAGGTCGGACGCACTGGCGTCGGGGTCGTTGGGCAGCAGCGCCAGTTCGGTTGTGCCCACGTTGGATCCGTCCACGCCTGCGGCTGCCTGGACCAGGCCGTGCCGGTTCTCGGTGATCAGCGTCCGGTCCTTGCGGGCCAGCACCCGCACGGCCTCCTGGTCGATCAGCCTGCGCCGCAGGGCATCCCGCTCGTCGGGATCGGCCGGCGCGGGGACGATCCGTCCCTCGCACTTGGAGATCACCTTGCTGGTCACGACGACGATGTCGCCGCTGCGCAGCCATGGCGCGGCCTCGGCGATCGCGGCGGCGAGGTCGTCGCCGGGCCGGAACTCGGGAAGTCCTGTGACGGGGAGTATTTCGACCGTTGCCGCAGTGCCGTGTTCGATCTTCGCCTCTGTCACCGAGGCACCCCGGCCAGGTCCAACCCGGCCGACACCATCGTGGCGGTGGCCTCCGGATCTGACATCAACAGCGGTATCGATTTCACTGTCACGCCAGGGATGTCGGCGTGGTCGCCGTCTGCCACCAGCCAGTAGTCCAGCAGGCCGGTGGCCGAACGCGCACCGTAATGCCGGCCCACCGCCTCCGAACTTGATTCCACGCCGATGGTGGTCAAGCACGCGTCGGCCATGCCGCGCAGGGGTTTTCCGCCGATGATGGGGGAGTAGCCGACCACCGGTGCCGTCGTCGAGCGCAGGGCACCCCGGATGCCCCCGACGGCGAGGATGGCGCCGATACTGACCACCGGGTTGGACGGGGCCAGGATCACCACGTCGGCTCCGGTGATCGCATCGACCACGCCCGGTCCCGCGACGGCTTTCTCTGATCCCACGAAAGCGAAGCTGTGAGTGGGGATCTGAGCGCGGTATCGCACCCACCACTCCTGAAAGTGAATGGCCTTGCGATCGCCGGTTGCGGGATCGGTGACGACGACGTGGGTTTCGCAACGGTCGTCACTGGCGGGCAGCAGTGTGGCGCCGGGGGACCAGCGCGTGCACAGCGCTTCGGTCACCTGGGAGAGCGGATAGTCCGCGCGCAGCATCTGGCTGCGCACCAGGTGGGTTGCCAGATCGCGATCGCCCAACCCGAACCAGTCGGGTTGCACACCATAGGCGGCCAATTCCTCCTTGGCATGCCAGGTTTCGTTGCGGTGGCCCCACCCCCGTTCGGGGTCGATGCCGCCGCCGAGGGTGTACATGCAGGTGTCCAGATCGGGGCAGATGCGGACGCCGTACATCCAGGCGTCGTCGCCGACGTTGACGACGGCGGTCAGTTCGTGGCCGCCCATGGATGTAGCGGTCAGTTCGTGGCCGCCCATGGATGTAGCGGTCAGTTCGTGGCCGCTATCGAACTGGCTTTCGAGCCCGCCGCCGGCGAACTGGCCCATACCGAGGAGTCGTTGCACCCCAAGCAGGAAACGGGCCCCTCCGACTCCTCCGACCAGAACGGTGATTTTCACACCGACCGACACTAGGCGGTCGGGCGAGTGTGGTCACTATCACGTCACTGCGCGGACACGCCGCGGTGTCGACACGCCGGATTTGGTCACGAAAGTGGTAGTGAAAACCGCTCAACGGCTTGACCGGAACACCGCGGCAATGTCTAATCACACCAGTGTCATTTCCCGGTCCACCTGCCGGTTTCGGTGTCGCAGACCGTGATTCGACCAGATGTTCGAATGGCACATAACGAGAGACGACACCAAGGTTAGGAGGCGAACATGACCTATGAGCACTTTGTGGGACTGGGCGCGCCGCTCATCGCGGCCGGCTCGGCGGGGATGGGATCAACGGCGCGTGCCCACCTCAGTGTGGTTCCAGATTTGATCGAGAACCTCACACCGGATGACCCTCAGTGGCAGGAGCACGCTCTGTGCGCGCAGACTGACCCCGAGGCGTTCTTCCCGGAGAAGGGCGGATCGACCCGCGAAGCCAAGCGCATCTGCCTTGGGTGCGAGGTGCGTGACGCGTGCCTGGAATACGCCTTGGCCAACGATGAGCGCTTCGGTATCTGGGGTGGGTTGTCCGAGCGTGAGCGCCGGCGCCTCAAGCGCGGCATCATCTGAGTTTCCCCGCTATTCGTCGTCCATACCGGGGTCGATGACCGAGGGTTCGACCCCCAGGTAGGTGGCCACCTGCGCCACCAGAATCTCGTGCAACAGATCCGTCAGATCCACTGAATCTTTGGCCCGCCGCTCGATCGGCTTGCGGAACAACACGATCCGGGCCCGCGTCTGCTCCCCGCGGACGTCGACGCCGGCCGGTATCAGTCGCGCCAGGGGAATCGGGCCGTCGGCCACCACTTCGGGCGGCCACTGCACGCTCTCGGGATCCTTCGGCTGGATACGGGGAATTTCGTCGACCGCGATGTCCAGTCCGGTCAGCCGCTGCTGCCACCGCCGTTCGATCGGTTCGTAGGCCTCCAGCACGGCCATGTCGAACCGCTCCGCGCGGCTGCGCCATCCGGGCACGGTGGGCGGCAGAAGCGGCCCGCGCATCTCCCGGCCGCGCCGCGATCCGCCTTGAGCCTGACCGCCGCGCCGGGAACTGCGAGAATCGGCCATGGCCTGCAGATCGTAACGGTTGTACATCGGCGCTGCGGCGGCTGCGCGTGTCTGTCGGCCACCCGGGATTTTGCCGCGATAACCTCGCGAGCGTGAATGTTCCCCGTCGCTGCAGCAGGCCCGGGTGCCCCCAGTATGCGGTGGCGACGCTGACGTACGTCTACTCCGACTCCACCGCGGTCGTGGGCCCACTGGCGACCGCTCGCGAACCCCACTCGTGGGATCTGTGCGTGGCGCACGCCGGTCGGATCACCGCCCCTCGCAACTGGGAGCTGGTGCGCCACGCGGCACCACTTCCGACGAGCCCCGACGAGGACGACCTCGTCGCACTCGCCGACGCGGTGCGGGAGGGCCGGTTACCTGCCGGTTCGGCGATGCCGGGGTTCTCGGATCTCAACGGCGCGCATGCAGTGGCACCGCAGCAGGGCATCGTCTCCCCGATGCAGCGCCCCGCGTCCAACGGCCGGCGCCGGGGACACTTGCGGGTGCTTCCCGACCCCGCAGACTGAGCGAATCGACGGCGGGCGAACGGCTAGGCTTGCGGCCGAGACAGTCGCCGAGAAAATCCTTAGCCTCAGGAGTCCCGCCATGCCCGTTGGAGTTGGCCGGCCTGCCGATGCGGTGCGCCGGGTCATCAAGGCCTATGACGTGCGCGGGCTGGTCGGGGACGAGATCGACGAGAGTTTCGTCTTCGACGTGGGTGCCGCCTTCGCCAGGCTGATGCGTAGCGAGGGCACCCCGGACCAGGTCGTGATCGGGTACGACATGCGGGACAGTTCCCCGGCCCTGGCCGGTGCCTTCGCCGACGGGGTGACATCCCAGGGCCTCGATGTGACCCGGATCGGCCTGGCCTCCACCGATGAGCTGTATTTCGCCTCCGGCCTGCTGGACTGCCCGGGCGCCATGTTCACCGCGAGTCATAATCCCGCCGCCTACAACGGCATCAAGTTGTGCCGTGCGCAGGCGAAGCCGGTCGGTGGCGACACCGGGTTGGCGACCATCACCTCCGACCTCATCGACGGAGTCCCCGGCTATGACGGCGAGCCGGGCACGGTCCGCGACCGCGACGTGCTGGCTGACTACGGCGATTTCCTGCGCTCGCTGGTCGACCTGAGCTCCCTGCGTCCGCTCCGCGTGGCTGTCGACGCCGGAAACGGCATGGCCGGACACACCACCCCGGCGGTCCTGGGTCCGGTCTCCGCGATCACCCTGCTGCCGCTGTTCTTCGAACTCGACGGGTCGTTCCCCAATCACGAGGCCAACCCGCTGGAGCCGGCCAACCTGGCGGATCTGCAGCGCTACGTCGTGGAGACCGGCGCCGATATCGGGCTGGCCTTCGACGGCGACGCCGACCGCTGCTTCGTGGTCGACGAACTCGGCCTGCCGATCTCACCCTCGGCGGTCACCGCACTGGTGGCTACACGGGAATTGGCGCGCGAACCCGGCGCAACCGTCATCCACAATCTGATCACCTCGCGGGCCGTGCCGGAATTGATCGGCGAGCGAGGCGGCACCGCTGTGCGTGCCCGCGTCGGGCATTCCTATATCAAGGCGCTGATGGCCAAGACCGGCGCCATCTTCGGCGGGGAGCACTCCGCGCACTACTATTTCCGCGATTTCTGGGGTGCCGACTCGGGCATGCTGGCCGCGCTTCACGTGCTCGCCGCACTCGGCGAGCAGTCCCGCCCGCTGTCGGAGTTGATGGGGGATTACGAGCGTTACGCCGCCTCCGGTGAGATCAACTTCCGGGTGGGCAACGCGCCCGAGTGTGTGGATGCGGTGCTCAAGAACTTCGCCCCCGCCACGGTCTCCCTCGACCACCTCGACGGCGTCACCGTCGACCTGGGCGACGGCGCCTGGTTCAACCTGCGAACGTCCAACACCGAGCCGCTCCTGCGACTCAACGTGGAGGCGCCGCGTGCCGAGCAGGTAGACGCTCTCGTGCACCGGGTCGCCGAACTGGTCGAGGGGAACGGCGAGGCCAGCCCGTGAACGCCGCCAATGCGGTGATCGACCTCGACGACAGCGGGGGCCTGCTGGAAGCCGACCGTGGCGGTCTGCTGCGCGCGGCGGCCATGGCCGGAGCCCAGGTGCGGGCCACCGCGGCGGCGGTCGACGAGGGCGCGTTGGCCTCGGTGACCGGCGGTCCACGGCCCCGCAGCCTGATCTGGGTTGCTGGTCGCGGCGCCGCGGAGTCCGCGGGGGCTCTGCTCACTGCGGCTCTGGCCGGGTCGGCGGGAGAACCCCTGGTGGTGTCCGCGGAGTCCCTGCCGTGGATCGGCGCACTGGACGCGATCGTGGTTGCCGGCGACGATCCGGGAGACCCGGCGCTGGTCAACGCCGCGGCGACCGCGGTTCGGCGCGGCGCCCGGGTGGTGGTGGCCGCACCGTATGAAGGCCCGCTGCGGGAGGCCACCGCGGGCCGCGCCGCGGTGCTGGATCCGCGGGTGCGGGTCCCCGACGCGTTCGGGCTCTGCCGATACCTGGCGGTGGGCCTGGCAGTCACGGCGGCGGTCGATCCCGGGCTGGCGGCACCCCGCCTGGACGTTCTGGCCGACGACCTCGACGGTGAGGCGCTGCGCAACAGCGCCGCGCGTGAGGTGTTCACCAACCCGGCCA
The DNA here is from genome assembly GCA_903862565.1 of uncultured Actinomycetes bacterium. GTDB lineage: Bacteria > Actinomycetota > Actinomycetes > Mycobacteriales > Mycobacteriaceae > Mycobacterium. The sequence continues at coordinate 11,463 of CAIOYU010000490.1, forward strand.
AGGCGCTTGCCGAGCGGATGGCCGGCCGGCCGATGGTGCTGGCCGGGGACTGCGCGGCCACCCTTGCGCTGGCACGCCACGCCGCTGCGGTGCTGCTGCGGGTCGCGGGCGTGCCGGTCGCGGCGGTGGGTCTGGCCGACGCCGTCGTCGCCGCCCGGGAAGGGGCCCTGACCGGCAGATTCGGCGACCCTGTCGACGCGCTGTTCCACGACGAGGAACTCGACGGCCCACTGCCGGGTATGCCGCGGGTGACGGCACTGTCTCTGGCCGCTGAACGGCAGATGCTGGCGGCGCGACTGGCCGGTGTGAGCGACTTCGACCTGCTCGGTGCCGAGGATGTCGGGGAGTCCGCCGGCGATGATGACGGTGGCGAGAAGGTCAGGGGAGACGCCGAAGCCACAGCGGCCGGGCGGGTCGAACAGCTTGCCGTTCTTGCATTGCGCCTCGAGATGGCAGCGGTGTACCTGCGATTGGCGGGGGGCTAGCCGATGGTGGAGTCGCTGCGCGGCGCGCTTCGCACCTATGCCTGGGGGTCGCGAACGGCGATCGCCGAGTTCAGCGGACGGCCCTTCCCCACCGCCCACCCCGAAGCCGAGGTGTGGTTGGGCGCTCATGCCAGCGATCCGGCGATGCTGCAGACCTATCGGGATGGTGTCGTGGCCGCGGAGACGTCCTTGGCCGACGCCATCACCGCGGACCCCGCGCGACAACTCGGCCCGACGGTGCGCGCGCGGTTCGGCGACCGGTTGCCGTTCCTGGTCAAGGTGCTTGCCGCCGACGAGCCGCTGTCGCTGCAGGCCCACCCGAGCGCCGCGCAGGCGGTCGAGGGCTACCGTCGGGAGGACGCTCTGGGGGTGCCGGTCGGATCGCCGGTGCGCAACTACCGTGACGCCAGCCATAAGCCCGAATTGCTGGTAGCCCTCAGTGATTTCGAGGCTCTGGCCGGGTTCCGCCCGGCTGCCCGCACCGTCGCCCTGATGCAGGCATTGGGGGTCGACGCCCTGGCCCCCTACATCGCCCTGCTGACCGATCAGTCCGCCGCCGCCGGCCTTCGGGCGTTGTTCACCACGTGGATCACCGCGCCGCAGCCCGACGTCGACGCGCTCATCACTGCGGTGCTCGACGGTGCTGTGTCCTATCTGCGCACGGGCGCCAAGGAATTCGCACCTGAGGTCCGAACGGTCCTGGAACTCGGTGAGCGCTACCCCGGTGATGCCGGGGTGCTTGCCGCTTTGCTGTTGAATCGGGTTGTCCTGCAACCGGGGGAGGGTGTTTTTCTGCCCGCGGGCATCCTGCACAGCTATCTGCGGGGGATGGGCATGGAGGTAATGGCCAACTCCGACAACGTACTTCGTGGTGGATTGACGCCCAAGCATGTCGATGTCCCCGAATTGCTGCGGGTACTGGACTTCGCGCCGCTGGCCGACCCGCGGGCGCCCGTTCACCGGGACGGGATCGAGGTTCTCTACGACACCCCGGCACCTGAATTCGCCGCCGCCATGCTGACGTTGGACGGTGACAGCCTCGGCCGCCCCGTGGAAGCCCCGGCCCACCATGGCGGTCCGCAGATCCTTGTCTGCACCCGGGGATCTGTGACGGTCCGCTCCAAGTCCGGCGAGCTGGGTCTGAATCGGGGACAAGCGGCCTGGGTCCCTGCCGACGATGGAACCGTTTGGCTCGAAAGCGGTCAACCCAGTCAGGTGTTCCGCGCTACTGTTGGCCTCTAATCAGCCCTGACAGTCAGGAGGCTGCATGTCCGCTTCGGGCAGCACCCGGGCCATCCTGGCGGCACTGGCCGCCAACGCCGGGATCGCCATTGCGAAGTTCATCGGGTTCCTCATCACCCGCAGTACGTCGATGCTTGCCGAAGCCGTGCACTCAGCGGCAGACACGTCCAACCAGGCCCTGCTGCTGCTGGGTCAGCGCCGAGCGCAGAAGGAAGCCACCGACCTGCACCCGTTCGGGTACGGCCGGTCCCGGTACTTCTACTCGTTCGTCGTCGCCCTGGTGCTGTTCAGCCTCGGCGCCATCTTCGCGATCTACGAGGGCATCCACAAGATCCGCCACCCCGAACCGCTCAGTTCGGCGATGGTCGCAATCGCGATCCTGGTGGTGGCGATCGGCCTGGAGACCTACAGCTTCCGCACCGCGATGGTGGAGTCACGGCCGCTGAAAGGCGACGGTACGTGGTGGCAGTTCATCCGCCGCTCGCGGAACCCGGAACTGCCGGTGGTGCTGCTCGAGGACACCGGCGCGCTGCTGGGTCTGGTCTTCGCACTGTTCGGCGTCGGACTGACCATCCTGACCCACAACCCGGTGTGGGACGGCGTCGGCACCGTGATGATCGGGCTGCTGCTGGGCGTCATCGCGGTGATCCTGATGATCGAGATGCACAGTCTGCTGATCGGCGAGGGCGCCACAGGGGACGAACTCGGAAGGATCCGGGCCGCTCTGGAGCAGACTCCCTACGTCGACCGGGTGATCCACCTGCGCACCCAGTACCTGGGTCCCGAGGAGATGCTGGTCGGGGCGAAGATCGCCCTGGCTCCCACGACTGATCTGGCCACGGTGGCCGCCGCGATCGACGCCGCAGAGGTCGCGGTTCGGGCCGCGGTGCCCGAGGCCAGGGTGATCTACCTCGAACCAGACCTCGACCGATCCCTGTCGGGGTAGCGTCTGCGCGCATGTCCCTACGTCCGATGGCCTTGCGCACCAAGTCGGTCGAGCAGTCGATCCGCGACACCGATGAACCAGGCACCCGGCTCCGCAAAGACCTGACCTGGTGGGACCTCACGATATTCGGGGTATCCGTCGTCGTAGGCGCCGGCATTTTCACCGTCACGGCGACGACGTTCGGCAACATCACCGGACCGGCGCTGTCGATCTCGTTCATCATTGCCGCTGTCACCTGCGCGTTAGCGGCCCTCTGCTACGCCGAGTTCGCCTCCACCCTGCCGGTCGCCGGCAGCGCCTACACCTTCTCCTACGCGACGTTCGGTGAGTTCGTCGCCTGGATCATCGGGTGGGACCTCATCCTGGAATTCGCTGTCGGTGCAGCGGTGGTGGCAAAGGGCTGGTCGAGCTATCTGGGCACGGTCTTCGGTTTCTCCGGGGGGACCCTCACGGTGGGGGCGTTCAGCTTCGACTGGGGTGCTCTGCTGATCATCGCCGTGGTGTCGACGGTGCTGACTCTGGGGACCAAGTTGTCGTCGAACTTCTCGGCGGTGGTCACCGCCATCAAGGTCGGCGTCGTTCTCCTCGTCGTCGTGGTCGGGGCCTTCTACATCAATCCGGCGAACTACTCGCCGTTCATTCCGCCGGTCGAGACCGGCGAGGGCGCGGCCGGCACCGGGATCGACCAGTCGGTGTTCTCACTGCTGACCGGAGGCGGCGGCAGCCACTACGGCTGGTACGGCGTCCTGGCCGGGGCCTCGATCGTGTTCTTCGCCTTCATCGGCTTCGACATCGTGGCCACCACGGCCGAGGAGACCCGCAACCCCCAGCGCGACGTCCCCCGCGGCATCCTGGCGTCGCTCGGGATCGTCACCGTTCTCTATATCGCGGTGTCGGTTGTTCTCTCCGGGATGGTGAGCTACACCCAACTGCGCGACGGCGGCCCCGGTGGTGATGGGCATGGCGGCGGGCACGCCAACCTCGCCACCGCGTTCTCGCTCAACGGGATTGACTGGGCGGCGAAGATCATCTCGATCGGAGCGCTGGCCGGTCTGACCACCGTGGTGATGGTCATCATGCTCGGGCTCTCGCGGGTGTTCTTCGCGATGTCGCGGGATGGCCTGCTGCCTCGCGGGCTGGCACGGACCGGGACGCGCGGCACGCCGGTGCGGATCATGGTGATCATCGCGATCCTCATCGCGGTGGCCGCCTCGCTGTTCCCGATGTCCAAGCTGGAGGAGATGGTCAACGTCGGGACGCTGTTCGCGTTCGTCCTGGTCTCGGCCGGGGTCATCGTGCTGCGCCGCACCCGTCCTGATCTCGAGCGGGGTTTCCGGGCACCGTTCGTGCCGGCACTGCCCATCCTGTCCATAGCCGCGTGCCTGTGGCTCATGCTCAACCTGACGGCGTTGACCTGGATCCGCTTCCTCATCTGGATGGTGCTGGGCATCGTCGCCTACGCGGCGTACGGGTACCGCCATTCGGGTCTGGGGCAGCAGGGCAAACAACAAACCTCCCGCGTGTGACCCGCCCGCGCGATCTTCCGCGTGACTCGATCCTCGATGCGATGCGCGAGGAGTTGCTGGCCAAAGACTGGTCGGCCATCACGCTGACGGACGTGGCTCGAACCGCCGGCGTCAGCCGTCAGACCATCTACAACGAGTTCGGATCCCGGCAGGGGCTTGCCCAGAGCTACGCGCTGCGTCTTGCCGACCGGTTGGTGGACGAGATCGACGTCTCGATCACTGCGAACGTCGGCGACGTGCACGGCGCGTTCCTGTCCGGTTTCCGGAACTTCTTCATCGCCTCCGCCGCGGACCCGCTGGTGATCTCGCTGCTGACCGGCGTCGCCAAACCCGACCTGCTGCAGATCATCACCACCGACAGCGCGCCGATCATCACCCATTGCTCGCAACGGCTGACCGAGGCATTCATGAGCAGCTGGGTGCATGCGCCAGCGGAGGATGCCGGCGTGCTCGCCCGGGCGATTGTGCGGCTGGCCATGAGCTATGTGTCCATGCCGCCGGAGGCCGACCA
>CAIOYU010000491.1 GCA_903862565.1 uncultured Actinomycetes bacterium
ACCCCGGCGACGACGTCGATGTCCCCGTCGATGACCACTACGACAACGCCGTAGTGCAGCGGCGGGACAGCCCGCCCCTGAATCCGGGAGGACCGGTCGCGAAAGCGGCCGGTCCTCTTGGCGTTTCGGGCGATTTCACCGACAAACCAATCCAACGGTGGGCCGACTCCGAATCACCCGCAAGACAGCCCGACCAAGGGACACCCGAAAAAAGGAACTATCCGATGAAATCCACGACCGCCGTCCGCACCATGGTCACCACCGCCGCGACCATCTCCGCTCTGGCATTGGCCGGTGCGCCCGCTGCCTCCGCCGACGTCCACCTGGTCGGACCCGGCTGCGCGGCCTACGCCGAGCAGGTGCCCTCCGGACCCGGCTCGGTGGCCGGCCTGGCCACCGCGCCGGTGGCGGTAGCGGCTTCCAACAGCCCCGTGCTGACCACGCTGGCGGCGGCGGTCTCCGGCCAACTCAACCCCGGCGTCAACCTCGTCGACACCCTCAACGGCGGCCAGTTCACCGTGTTCGCACCCGTCGACGACGCCTTCGCGAAGATCGACCCGGCCACGATCAGCACCCTCAAGGTCGACGCGCCTCTGCTCACTGACATCCTGACCTACCACGTCGTACCGGGTCAGCTGGACCCGAACCAGGTGATCGGCACCCAGCCGACCGCCGAAGGTGCCACCCTCACCGTCACCGGCGCCGGAGACCACCTCCAGGTCAACGGGGCCAACGTGATCTGCGGTGGCATCCCGACCGCCAACGCCACGCTCTACCTCATCGACACGGTGCTGATGCCCCCCACGAACTAGTGGCCGAACCGCGCTATTGGCTAGCCGAGACCCCAGCGGAGATAAGCCCAGGGCACCATAGAGACATGCCGCCCTCGTCGCCGACCGCGCTGCTGTGGTTTCGCCGCGATCTGCGCCTGGGCGACCTGCCGGCCCTGAGCGATGCGGCTGCCGACGGCGGCGCGGTGCTGGCCTGTTTCGTCCTGGATCCGCGGTTGGAGGCCAGCGCCGGGGCTCGTCGTCTGCAGTTCCTCGGCGACTCGCTGCGCGCGCTGGACGAGGCCCTGGACCACAGACTGCTGATTACTCGCGGGCGTCCGGAAGTTCGGATTCCGCAGATCTGCGCGGCCGTCGGCGCCCGCCGTGTGCACATCTCGGAAGATTTCAGCCCGTTCGGGGTTCGCCGCGACGCGGCGGTCGCCGAGGCGCTGTCCGAGGTGCCACTGGTCGCCACCGGGTCGCCCTATCTGGTGTCGCCCGGTCGGGTGACCAAGGACGACACCAGCCCCTACAAGGTGTTCACGCCGTTCTTCCGGCGCTGGCGCGAGATCGGCTGGCGGGCCCCCGCGCAATCCGACCCCGCCGCAGTCGAATGGATCGACCCCGCTACCGTGGCCGCACGTCCTCCCCGCTTACCCGCGCCGAATCCCGGTGTACCACTGGACTCTCCGGCCGGCGAGGCCGCGGCGCGGCAGCGTTGGACCGCGTTTCTCGACAAGGGACTGGCGCACTACGCCACCGATCG
>CAIOYU010000492.1 GCA_903862565.1 uncultured Actinomycetes bacterium
CCGAGGTAGCCCACCGCCTCGTCGTTGTCGAAATTGGTCTGCGCCACCCAGCGTTCCGGGCGGATGCCCCGGACCACGAACCCTCCGGGATGGCCGGGGTCGGCCGCGACGGTGAAGCCGCTGGAGTCCACCGGGATCGGGCGGATCACCGGGCGGCGCGGCACCGCCGCCGGTTGGGCGGCCTGGTAGGCGGCCACCATGTCCCAGAGCGCAAAGCTCAACTCCCGCAAGCCTTCCCGGCTGACGGTGGACACCTCGAAGACGGGCCAGCCGCGTTCGGCGATCTCGGGACGGACGAAGTCGGCCAGTTCCCGGGCTTCTGGCACGTCGATCTTGTTGAGTACCACCGCACGCGGCCGGTCGGCGAGGTCGCCCAGCGCGGAGTCGCCTTGCAGGGTGGGCCGGTAGGCGGCCAATTCCGCTTCCAGGGCGTCGATGTCGGAAATCGGGTCGCGACCGGGTTCGAGTGTGGCGCAGTCGACGACGTGCACCAGTACCGCGCAGCGCTCGATGTGGCGCAGGAACTCCAGGCCCAGCCCGCGGCCCTCCGACGCGCCGGGGATCAGGCCCGGGACATCGGCGACGGTGAAGGTGTGCTCCCCGGCCGACACCACACCGAGGTTGGGCACCAGCGTGGTGAACGGGTAGTCGGCGATCTTCGGCTTGGCTGCAGAAATGGCCGACACGAGCGAGGACTTGCCGGCCGAGGGGAAACCGACGAGGCCGACGTCGGCGACGGTCTTGAGTTCCAGGGTGAGGTCGCGGATCTCACCCTTCTCGCCCAGCAGGGCGAAGCCGGGAGCCTTGCGGGCCCGGGATGCCAGTGCGGCATTTCCCAACCCGCCGCGGCCGCCCTCAGCGGCGACGAACCGGGTGCCGTCGCCGACCAGATCGACCAGCATCCGGCCCTGCGCGTCGAGCACGACGGTGCCGTCGGGAACTCTGACCTCGAGATCGTTACCGGCAGCCCCATCACGGTTGCTACCCGCACCCTGCTTGCCCGACTGTGCGTCGACGTTGGGGTGGAAGTGGAAATCCAGCAGCGTGTGTACCTGCGGATCGACCACCAGGACCACGCTGCCGCCGCGCCCGCCATTGCCGCCGTCAGGGCCGCCTAGCGGCTTGTACTTCTCCCGGTGCACCGAGGCACAACCGTTGCCGCCGTTGCCTGCACGGACATGGATGACGACGCGGTCGACAAACCGGGACATGGGAGCATCCTTTCAATCGACGAGGGTGGACCGACTGCGGTCTTCGACCTGGTTTCGTAGGCCTCGACTTCGCAGTGGTCACACGCTCGCGAGAAGAGGCCTACTCCGGACGGGCGACGCGGACGATGTTGACGACCCTGCGACCGCGCTTCTCGCCGAACTCCACCGCGCCCGGAGCCGTGGCGAAGAGCGTGTCGTCGCCGCCGCGGCCGACGTTGACGCCGGGGTGGAAGTGGGTGCCGCGCTGGCGGACGAGAATCTCGCCGGCCTTGACGACCTGGCCACCGAACCGCTTCACGCCGAGCCGCTGCGCATTGGACTCGCGACCGTTACGTGAGCTGGAAGCGCCCTTCTTATGTGCCATGTCTGTTCGCTCCCTCGCTAGCTGTGTTGGTTCTTCGCCTGACGGCTCATCACTTGATTCCGGTGACCTTGAGCACCGTCAGCGGCTGACGGTGACCCTGCCGCTTGTGGTAGCCGGTCTTGTTCTTGAACTTGTGGATGCGGATCTTGGGGCCCTTGGTGTGCTCGAGCACCTCGCCGGTCACGGCGACCTTGGCCAGCTCGTTGGCGTCGCTGGTGACCGAGGCGCCGTCGACGACGAGCGCGACCGGCAGCGAGACCGTGGCACCGGGCTCACTCTCGATCTTCTCGACCTTCACCACGTCACCGACGGCGACCTTGTACTGCTTGCCGCCGGTCTTGACGATTGCGTACACAGTCAGTTCCTCTTCGTTTCGCGGGCACGCGCTACCGGGGGGCTGCGCGAGCGGGTCTTGGGTGCGGGACGGAAAGCCTTCCCGCTGCCGCCGGCGGGGCCTGGCGACAACTGCTCAAGGCTACTCCGACCAGCGCCGGAGGGTCAAACCGCCGTACCGGTCAGTGTCGATCATGCTCACGGATCAGCCGCCGGCGGCCCAGCGGGCCGTACCGCTGCCCTGCGGCGAAGCCTGCCGAAGCCGGTCGGGGGTGGGCTGACCTCGACGATTTCCACGACCTCAACGGTCTCGTCCTCGTCATCGTCCTCGTCGTCGTCGAGGTCGTCATCCTCGTCGTCGTCGAGGTCATCATCATCGTCGTCGTCGTCGTCATCGTCGTCATCGTCGACGATCTCGAGGCTCTCGTCCTCCTCGATCGCCTCGTCGTCGATGACGTCCTCGTCGACCTCATCGAGTTCGATGTCTTCGTCTTCGTCGTCGTCTTCGTCTTCGTCTTCGTCGCCTTCAGCGAGATCGTCGTCGTCTTCGGCCAGGTCCTCGCGCACAACCTCAACGGCAACGCCCTCGAACTCGGCATCCTCTCGTGAGGCCAACTCGAATTCGTCGCCTTCCAGGCCTTCTTCGAGCTCGTCGTCGTCGACCTTCGTCGCCGCCATGGCCTTGAACATCGGGTGCTCACCGGCGGTGTGCGAGGGCACGCGGGCTACGGCGGCGGCCTCCTCCGGACGGCCCTTGCGACCGCGCCGGTTGCGGCGCCCGCCGCCGGATGTTCCGCCGGTCGCACCGCCCGCAGACTCCGCAGCCCTGCGGGGGGCAGTGGACCCACTGTCCACCGGGTCGGAGTGCAGCAGAATGCCGCGTCCACTGCACTCGGTGCAGGTGGTGGAGAACGCCTCGATCAGGCCGGTGCCCAACTTCTTGCGGGTCAACTGCACCAGCCCCAGCGAGGTCACCTCGGACACCTGGTGGCGGGTCCGGTCCCGGGCCAGGGCCTCGGTCAACCGGCGCAGCACCAGGTCCCGGTTGGACTCCAGCACCATGTCGATGAAGTCGATGACCACGATGCCGCCGATGTCGCGCAACCGCAGCTGGCGCACGATCTCCTCGGCCGCCTCGAGGTTGTTCTTGGTGACGGTCTGCTCGAGATTGCCGCCCGCGCCGGTGAACTTTCCGGTGTTGACGTCGACGACCGTCATGGCCTCAGTCCGGTCGATGACGAGCGTGCCACCGGAGGGCAGCCACACCTTGCGGTCCATCGCCTTGATCAGCTGTTCGTCGATGCGATGCACGGCGAACACGTCCGGGCCATCCGGGTTCTCGTACTTGGCGAGCTTCGAAAGCAGCTCAGGCGCAACAGAATTGACGTACCCGGTGATGGTGTCCCACGCGCTGTCACCGGACACGATCAGCCCGGAGAAGTCTTCGTTGAACAGGTCGCGGATGACCTTGACCAGGACGTCGGGCTCCTCGTAGAGAGCCACCGCCGCCCCCGCCCGCTTGCCCTTGATCTCCTCGGCCTGCGCTGCGATGGTCGACCAGCGCTCCTGCAGCCGATCGACGTCGGAGCGGATGTCGTCTTCCTTCACGCCCTCGGACGCGGTTCGGATGATCACGCCGGCGTCAGCGGGCACCACCTCGCGCAGAATGTCCTTGAGCCGTTGGCGCTCGGTGTCGGGCAGCTTGCGGCTGATGCCGGTCGACGACGCTCCCGGCACGTACACGAGGTAGCGGCCGGCGAGTGAAACCTGGGTGGTCAACCGCGCGCCCTTGTGGCCGACCGGGTCCTTGCTGACCTGGACGACGACGTAGTCACCGGGCTTGAGCGCCTGCTCGATCTTGCGGTTGGCCCCGCCGAGTCCGGCGGCCTCCCAGTTGACCTCGCCGGCGTAGAGAACGCCGTTGCGGCCGCGGCCGATATCGACGAAGGCAGCCTCCATCGAGGGCAGCACGTTCTGCACGATGCCCAGATAGATGTTGCCCACCAGCGACGCGGAGGAGGCAGAGGTCACGAAGTGCTCGACGACGATCCCATCCTCGAGAACCGCGATCTGGGTGTAGCGCGCGCCCTGGTGGGGCGGCTCGTTACGGATCTTGTCGCGGACCACCATGACCCGGTCGACGGCCTCGCGGCGGGCCAGGAACTCGGCCTCGGTGAGGATCGGCGGACGACGGCGGCCGGCGTCGCGGCCGTCGCGGCGGCGCTGACGTTTGGCCTCCAGCCGGGTGGACCCGCTGATGCCCTGGATCTCCTCGGACCGGTCAGCCTTCTCCCGCGGCGCGCGCTCATGCACGACGGTGTTCGGCGGGTCGTCGGTGGATCCGTTCTCGGAGTCGTCTCCGGAGTCGTTGCCTCCGGACTTGCGACGCCGACGGCGCCGGCGACGGCGGGTCGCTCCATCCGAGGTGGCTGTCTCGTCGTCACCCTCATCGTCGTCGTCCGAGGCCGGCTCCGCGCCGTTCTCGGCGGTGTCCTCATCGGCGGGCCGATCTTCGGCGTCGTCGTCGTCGGCGGACTGTTCACCCCGCCCGCGGCCCCGGCCGCGACGACCGCGGCGGCGACGGCGATTGGCCGGGCGCCCGGGCGATTCCTCATCGCCGTCGTCAGCGACGTCGTCTGCGGTCTCGTCCCCGGACTCGTCGGCCGCGTCGTCGATGTCCGCATTCCCGGCGGAGTCCACGGCGGGCGAGTCCTCCGGGTAGATCACCACGGCTTGCGGGGCGACGAACAACGGCATGTACGCCGCAGACGGCTCAGCGGCAGGCAGCTCACTGACGTGCGGCGAACCGAATACCGGCTCGGGCGTTTCCAGGATCAGCCGCGACTCCGGCTCGGTCTCATCGACCGGGACGTCGCTTGGCTCCGCTCCCTCGTCGACGACCGCTTCTACGGCCTCGGTGATCACCGTGGCGGTGGAGTCGGGGGCGACTGTCTGCACCGGTTCCGATGACGATTCGGCTCCGGACTCAGATTGGGACTCGGCCGCGAGAGCCTCGCGGACCCGGATCGCCTCAGCCTGGTCGACGCTGGAATGGGCGCTGCGGGTACGCCCGTCAAGGGCGGCCAGCGCATCGAGCACACGCTTGCTGGTGGTGCCCAGCACGCGGGCCAGAGAGTGGACCCTCAGCCGGTCGGGCAACTCCTCGACAGGTGCAGTCTCTGTGGGTAGATCCAGGTTGAGCTCATCGTCGGGCACGTATTCTCCTTGAGCCCCCGGGCGCGTCCTCATCGACGCGGCCACGCGGGAGCTTCCGCTTATTCGCCCGGATCGCTACGCCCGGGCTTGTCCAATGGTCTTTGCACCGAAGGGCTCTGGTGAACGCCTTCAGCACCTGGCTGAATGCGGCTGGAGACGGTCCGCGCCGCACCGCTAGCGGTGGTCGCGCACGTCTGAAGTCTCATCCCGGACGTCCGTTGCCGGACGACCGAACACCAGTATCCCACACCGGACGGGCGTCAAGAACGCACCGCCCGATTCCGTGTCAGAGCGACGGGAACCAGAGAGCGATTTCGCGGGCGGCCGCCTCAGGCGAATCCGAGCCGTGGATCAGGTTGTACTGGGTCTCCAGTCCGAAGTCACCGCGGATCGTGCCGGGCAAGGCCTTCTCGACGGGGTCGGTGCCACCGGCAAGCTGACGGATCGCTGCCACGGCGCGCGGACCCTCGACGACGGCCGCGACAAGGGGTCCGGAGGCGAAGAACTCCACCAGCTCGCCGAAGAACGGCCGTTCCTTGTGCTCGGCATAGTGGGCACCGGCCAGCTCCTCGCTGACCGCCCTGAGTTCCAGCGCCACGATGGTGAGGCCTTTACGTTCGATTCGGTTGATGATCTCGCCGATCAACTTCCGCTCGACGCCGTCGGGCTTGATCAGCACAAGAGTCCGCTCCGTCATCTGACGCCGTTCCTCCTCATCGCTTCGCTCTGCATCGTCACCTGCTCGGTCACGGCGCAGAGCCTACCGGTCAGTCCTCCGGGACCTGCTGGCTGGGCAACAGTCCCTGGCGCTGACGGCTCAGCACCTCCGCGCGCAGGTAGGCGATGATCCCCCACACGATCAGGAACAGCAGTCCTATGAAACCCACCGC
>CAIOYU010000493.1 GCA_903862565.1 uncultured Actinomycetes bacterium
AGCGACGCCGGCGTGGGCCGCCACACCGTCGGTGCGGTGAAGCGGGTACGGGGAACGGTGTGAGACCCGCGTAGCAGGGAGCGCACCCGTTGGCTCCACGAGCTGGGGTCTGGCACGCACCCGAGCCTAGGGGCGCAGAGGTCAAGTCCAGAGGCGGCGGATCACCCTCGACTCTGTGACAGAGTCTCAACAGCGTTGTCATCGTATTACAGTGTCTACATGTCCGTGAATGTGTCCGTGCGCCTTGATGATCGTCTTGCCGAGCGACTGCGCCTCCGCGCTCGCGCGGCCGGCGAGACCCTGTCTGACCGGCTGCGTCGCTATGCAGAGGAAGGCGCGCGGCGCGACGAGCACCCGATGATCACGTTCCGTGATGGGCCGACCGGCCGGCGGGCCGGGGTGATCGGCGGACCTGACGTGTGGGAGATCGTGATGTGGATCCACGACCTCGGGCCGGTCGAGGATGCGGCCGCAGAGGTGATCTCGGAACGGCCGCTCACACGCGCTCAGGTCGATGCTGCATTGGCATACTGCGCCGCGTACGCAGACGAGACTCAGGCGCGAATCGACCTCCATCGTGACGCGACGGCCGCAGCTCATTCGCGGTGAAGGTGCTGTTGGACGAGATGTATCCGACCAGGGTCGCGGTGGCGTTACGCGCGGAAGGCATCGAGGCGACTACCGTTGCCGAACTCGGACCGGCCGGCAGCGCAGACCCTGATGTGTTCGCCGCGGCGCTTGCCGGCGGCTACGCCCTGGTCACAGAGAATGTTGGCGATTTCACTCGACTTGCAGCCGAACACAGCACCGCCGGCGGGCATCACCACGGACTCCTGATTGCGCTCTCGTCGCGGTTTTCTCGTCAGCCTGCCGGATCTGCAGCATTGGTCGCCGCGCTGAGCGAAGCCGACCAGCAGCTATTGGCCGACCGTGTCGTCTACTTGAAGCAGTCAACCTAAGCGTCCGGGCTTGTTCTGAGGCAGGGTCTTCGACGCCGAAGCCTCGAGCTCAAAGCTGCGACGGGCCGCGGGTGCGTGCGATAACGTTCCTCGATCCGCGGGTACGGGAGGTGCGATGCGGCGACTTGGTGGCACGATGCGCCGCGCCCTCATGGTCATAGCGACGGTGACCTTGTGTGCCACCGTGTCGGCCTATTTGTATGCAACCAGCGGCAAGTCACGTATCTACGAGCAGCCCGGGCCGGTGTCCGACGGGGTCAACATCATTCTCGAGGCCGCCGAGTTCGACCCGGCGGAAAACGAGGTGACGCTGCGCGTGGAACTGGCGCCCGTGGGGTCCTACCTCAACGACGCCAAAGACGCCTTCGCCGTTCCGCTCCGGATGGCGACGAAGAACGTGGTCGACGGAGCCGTGTCCAGAGACATCGCAGCGGGAACGCCGGTGGGCAAGGACTACTTCCTGATCTACCCGCTCGAGGGCGATCCCCTGGAGTATCCGCTCGATCGGTATCGGTACTCCTACCAGTACACCGATAAGGGACACGACCATGTTTCCGCGCCGCTGGTCAAGATCGAGAAGGTGACCGACAGGGGCGATCAGCCCGTGCCGGTCGGACTCGTGACGGGGCCTCGGGACGGCCTGGAGGGCTGGACCGAACATTGGAATCTGACGGTGGACGGTCCCACGCTCAAGACCAAGCTCATGGTCGAACGGTCCGGTGGGTTGATGGTCTTCGTGGCCATCATCCTCGTTCTGTTGGTGGTGATCGCCAATCTTGCTCTGCTGGTGGCATGGTCGGCCTTCACCGCGCGCCGACCCGTTGAGCCGGGGTATGCCAGTTGGTTGTCGGCGTTGCTGTTCGCCTTGATACCGCTGCGCGTCAATCTGCCTGGCGCTCCTCCCATCGGCGCATGGATCGATGCGCTCGTCTTCTACTGGGTCGAAGTGGTGTTGCTCTTCGCGATGGCCATCTTCATCGTGGCGTGGTTCCGCTACCGGGATGTGCCTGAATATGCGGAACTCCATGCGGCACAGGCGAGACGACGGCGAAGA
>CAIOYU010000494.1 GCA_903862565.1 uncultured Actinomycetes bacterium
GCCACCGCGCGCCGCAGCTCCGGGTCGCCGGTGAAGGAGTCGACGTAACCGTCCTCGATGCGGTCGAACCGCAAGCCGAGCATCAGATACTCACGGATCAGGTGGTCGGACTCCACTCCCCCAACATTAGGGGCCGCCACGCCAACTGCAACACCAACTGCAACACTTGTCGCATGGCGCGGCTGAGTGAACCGAGCCCTTACGTGGAGTTCGACCGGCGTGAGTGGCGTGGGCTGCGTATGTCGACCCCGCTCAAGCTGACCGAAGAGGAACTACTCGGCCTGCGCGGCCTCGGCGAGCAGATCGACCTGCTGGAGGTCGAGGAAGTCTTCCTGCCGCTGGCCCGGTTGATTCATCTGCAGGTCGCGGCCCGCCAGGGACTGTTCGCCGCCACCGCGGAGTTCCTCGGCGAGCCGCAGCAGAGCCCAGACCGGCCGGTGCCGTTCATCATCGGCGTGGCCGGCAGCGTGGCCGTCGGCAAGTCGACCACCGCGCGCGTGCTGCAGGCCCTGCTATCCCGCTGGGAGGATCACCCGCGGGTGGATCTCGTCACCACCGACGGCTTCCTCTACCCCAACGCCGAGTTGATGCGACGAAATATCCTGCACCGCAAAGGATTTCCGGAGAGCTACGACCGTCGCGCACTGATGCGGTTCGTCACCGCGGTGAAGTCGGGCGCGGACGAGGTCAAGGCCCCGGTCTACTCGCACCTGATCTACGACATCGTTCCCAAAGAGAAGCACGTCGTGACCCACCCGGACATCCTGATCCTGGAGG
Source organism: uncultured Actinomycetes bacterium (assembly GCA_903862565.1). Lineage (GTDB taxonomy): Bacteria > Actinomycetota > Actinomycetes > Mycobacteriales > Mycobacteriaceae > Mycobacterium. The sequence continues at coordinate 778 of CAIOYU010000494.1, forward strand.
GCCTCAACGTCCTGCAGACCGGACCGCGGCTCATGGTCTCGGACCTGTTCGATTTCTCGGTGTACGTCGACGCGCGCATCGAGGACATCGAGCAGTGGTACGTCGAACGGTTCCTGGCCATGCGGGCCGGGGCGTTCGCCGACCCGGCCTCGCACTTTCACCACTATGCAAGCCTGACCGATGCTCAGGCGGTCCACGCGGCCCGCGACATCTGGCATTCGATCAACCGCCCCAACCTCATCGAGAACATCCTGCCGACCCGGCCGCGGGCCACGCTGGTCCTGCGCAAGGACTCCGACCACACCATCAACCGGTTGCGGCTGCGCAAGCTTTAACCGCTCACACTTAGCCGGTGGGCGTGGCGAACACGAACAAAGCCATGAACGCCAGGTTGATGAAGTAGGCGGCTTCCACCAGTCCGACGGTGATGAAGAACGGCGTGAACAGCCGCCCCTGCGCCTCGGGCTGACGGGCGATCCCCGAGATCAGGGCATTGCCCGCGATGCCGTCACCGATGCCGGCCCCGATGGCGCCGCCTCCGAGGATCAGGCCTCCGCCGATCAGAGCGCCGGCGGCAACTGTGGGATCCATGATTTCTCTCCTCTCTCAAGGCCGGGTCATCCCAGCCGTCTGACACCAATCAACTGCAGGACACCGAAGAACAGCGCGTAGAGACCGAAGCCCACCATCACGGCCTTGCCGGACCAGGTCAGCGGGAAGACTCCCGCCGGGATGACGGCGATCTCTGCCCGACCGCGCCGATGAAGTTGAACAGGCTCAGCCCGTGGCCGATCGGGCGGATGTTCGGCCGGCCCGCCAGCCAGTTGCCGACGATGCCGTAGACCACGAACGCACCGGCGATGCCGTAGGACCACGCCGGTGTCAGTCCGGTCAATAGGGCGAACGTCCCGGCGAAAGCGGCGGTCCCGAGTCCGATCACTCCGACGCCGGTGGCGTCCAGGCGGACCGCGGTCCGCAGGAGTGAATCCCCGGATCGGGTCACGGTGCCGGTGGTCACGGTTTCGGTGGTCATGGTGCCTCCTTGGGAATCGAGTGGCTCTTACACCATCGACCCTGCTCAGAAGCCACTGCCAGGTCGAGACACGACACTGCCAGGCACTGCCAAACGGCTGATTACCGCTGTACTGGAGCCCCCTGGTGACGCAGATCCGCAGCGATCAGCCGGGCCGCGGCGTTCTGCCAGTTGTGGAAGGACCGCTGCGGAACGTCGGTGACGAACCACTGCCATGCCTCCCGCGCGACCGAGTCCAGACCGGCGGCCGTGGCGTTCTGCGCATAGGCACGCACCCCGACGACGTAGGGGAAATAGAGCGCGTTGTAGTAGCGCCATTGCTCGGTGGTGCCGAACTCACCCTCGTCGCGGGGTTTGAGCCGGGCGATCCGGTCGGCCAGCAGCGCCCGCAATTCCGTCGCCCGCTCCAGGGGCTGGTCAGGTGCCCCGCGCTCGGCCAGCCGGGCTTCGACCTCGGGTAGTCGAGTCAACGGGCTGGCCACCAGTTTCGCCAGATCGCCGTAGTGGCCAAGCGCCCGGCGGGTCAGGCGCGCAAATGTCTCGTCGTCGAGATCGTCCAGCGGGTTGGGCGACCGCAACGGCAGCGCGGCTTCGGTGGTCCGCAATGCGGCACGGTCAGCGCGCAGGTCCGGTGAGCGGGAGAACGCGATGCGGTCCAGCAGTCCGGCGAGCGGGGCGGCCAGCACGGTCACCGCGATCGAGATCGCCAGCGTCGTGAACACCAGCGCAGTCAGCCAGGAACGGCCGTTGAGGCCGGCGCCGGTGACGGCCAGCGCGATCAGGAATTGTCCGGCCAGCAGCGCCGCCGTGAGCAGGGATCCGATGCCTGATCGCACCATCGCCGCACGCAGCGCCTGCCCCTCGTCGAAGGCGTCCCACAGGGCGACCGCCACGCCGAGCAGAAGCACGTCGAACCCGGTGGCGGCCAGAGCGAGCCAACTGGGCACCAACCCCAGGGGAATCACGAGAATCGCGTTGCTCAGCGCGAAGAACAGCGTGGCGACCGCCACCATGCCCGCGACGTTCGCCGGCTGCGCGGGCCGGCGCACCGCCGCCAGCATGGCACCCAGCGTTGACACCGAGATGACCGCGAACATCAGCCAATGTCCCAGCCGCACCGGGCCGTTCACACTCCCGGCCAGCGCGGCACCGGTCAGCACGGTGACGGCCATCACCGCTGTCAGGCTCAGTTCGCGGGCACGCCCGTGGGTGCTCTCGGCTGAGCGCGCGAATTCCAGCACGACGGCGAACCAGGCGATCGCAGGCACCGCCGCGAGGTAGATCTCGATGCGGCTCAACATTTCTGCGCCGCCGCCGCCAACCGCACGCACCGCGTCCAGGGCGACCACCGCGGCGAAGCCGCACAAACCGACCGCCGCCAGCACCAGGACCGGCTTACGCGGATCGCGGGACAGCAGATAGAGCCCCATCCACCACGCCAGCGCGAAGACCAGCGCCGACATGGCGACCACGGTTTGGCCTAAGCCCCGAACCGACGGTGCCGGCGACTGTAGTCACGCAGCGCCCGCAGGAAGTCGACCCGCCGGAACGCCGGCCAATGCGCCTCGGTGAACCACATCTCCGAGTAGGCGCTCTGCCAGAGCAGGAACCCCGATAGTCGCTGCTCCCCGGATGTGCGGATCACCAGGTCGGGGTCGGGCTGGCCGGAGGTGTAGAGGTTCTCCGAGATCCCGTCGATGGTGACGGCGTCGATCATCTCCTCCGGGGTGGCACCGTTGGCCAGTTCCTTGTTCAGCAGAGCGCGAACGGCATCGACGATCTCCTGCCGTCCGCCATAGGCGACGGCGACGTTGACGTGGAACGTCCCGGCGGCCGTGCCCGCGCTCCCCTCGACGGCGTCACGCAACCGGCGGGCGGTGTCATCGCCCAGCAGTTCCAGATCGCCCACCATCCGGACGCTCCACCGGTTGGCCGGGGCGCAGATCTCCTCGACGACGTCGGTGATGATCTCGATCAGGGCGGCCAGCTCGTCGGGATCGCGCTGCAGGTTCTCCGTCGACAGCAGGTACACCGTGGCCATCTCGATGCCCGCCTCGGCGCACCACCGCAGCATCTCGGCGATCTTGGCCGCGCCCATCCGGTAGCCGTAGCTGACGTCGGTGTAGCCGGCATCACGGGCCCAGCGCCGATTGCCGTCGCACAACACCGCGATATGCCGCGGTAGCTCGGGCTTTGCGCGCGCGACCCCCTGCCGCAGGCGCAGCTCATAGACCCGATACAACGGTCCCTTGAGACGCCGCGGAATGACCTCCACGACAAGTCAGACTACTGTGACCACAAGAGGCAGCGGAGGTGAACTTGACCGTGCAGAGCGATATCAGCCAACAGCGCCTGGCGGAGCCCGAAGATTTCCCCGAGGCAGTCCTCGGTGGACTTGACAGCTTCGAGCAGTTCCTGGACAAACAACCCTTCATCGCGCCCTTCACCGGCAAACCGCGGGCTCGCGGGTGGATTCACGTCTATGCGGCGATCGTCGCGGTCATCGCCGGGGCGGCACTGGTGGCGGTGTCCTGGTCGGTGGACTCCACCCGGGCCGGGATCGCCACGCTGATCTACACGCTAACGACGGTGGCGATGTTCACCGTCAGCGCCACCTACCACCGGGTGAACTGGAAAACGCCCCGGGCGCGCACATGGATGAAGCGCCTGGATCACTCGATGATCTTCATCTTCATCGCCGGCAGTTACACGCCGTTCGCGCTGCTCGCACTGCCCGAGCAGAAGGGCATGACGCTGTTCTGGATCGTCTGGGGCGGGGCACTGGCCGGTGTTCTGCTCAAGATGTGCTGGCCGTCGGCACCGCGTTGGGTGGGGGTTCCGCTGTACCTGCTGCTGGGCTGGATTGCCGCCTGGTTCATCGGGCCGATCCTGCACGGCGCGGGGGTCACCGCGGTGGTCCTGCTGATCGTCGGCGGCGCGCTCTACAGCGTCGGTGGCGTCATGTACGGACTCAAGTGGCCCAACCCGTGGCCGCGGACGTTCGGCCACCACGAGTTCTTCCACGCCTGCACCGCGGTGGCGGCGATCTGCCATTACATCGCGATGTGGTTCGCGGTCTTCTGAGCCCCCCGCTGCCGCTGAGGTCTCCCGCTGCCGCTGAGGTCTCCCGCTGCCGCGCGAGTGACGTTATCTTCACCGTCGACCGCGTGAGTGAAGATAACGTCACACCAACGGCAGACGCCTCAACCGGGTCCGGCGCTGTCACACCTGGGTGACGTCAGCCGGTGACCAGTAGGCCTTCATCGAGACGATCTTGCCGTCGTCGTTGAACACCATGACGTCGATGGGCTCGATGCGCATCCGGTGTTCCCCGGACCCGACGGTGATGGCGAACATGAATGCCGCCTGGTGCCCGGCCACCCGCAGCGCGTGCAATTGGGTTTCCCGCGGCATCATCTCGACGATCTTGAAGAAACCGAGGATGGCTCCGTGGCCGATGTGCACCTCACCACCGACGGGGTCTTCGACCGTGGCGTCGTCGGCGAACAGCGCGGCGATGTCCTCAGCGCTGCCGCCACCGACGAGTTCGAGATAGCGATGAACGGTCGCGGTGATGTGCTCGGCGGTGACGTGCTCGACTGGGCCCATGGCCCCACCCTATGGCGACAGCCCCAGTGCGGCGGCGAGTTCCGCTTCGGAGGTCACCGGGAGGTCGCACACCCGCCCGCGGCAGATGTAGGCGGCGTCCACTTTCGAACCATCGGGCGCGCGGACGAGATCACGGCCGGCCAGCAACGGCATCGAGTCCACCGGACCACCGACGACGACGGCGCCGCCGGGGGCGATCCGGCGGGCGGCCGCGAGCAGTGGCGCGCTCGGATCGGCGGTGGACACGGCCACCTGAAGCGGACCTCGCACGGCGGCCTCGGCGACTGCCAGCCAATGCCCGGCCGAGCGCGTCGCCCGCGCCAGCAACGCGGAGTGGGCCAGCAGGGTGTCGGCGGCCGCTTCGCTGTAGCGGCCCGCCCGATCGGCATCGACCAGATGAGCCGCGATGAGCAGGGCCTCGGCGATGGACGACGCACCGGACGGCGTGGCCCCGTCGACCGGGTCGGCCGGGCGGACCATCAACTGCTCGGCGTCGTCGGCGGTGTCGAACCAGCGACCGGGCCGGTCCGGGTCGGCGAAGTGGTGCAGGGCCAGGTCGATCAGAGCGGTGGCGTCATCAAGCCATCGCTGCACACCGGTCAGCTGGTACAGGGTCAGCAGGCCGGTGGCCAGCATGGCGTGGTCCTCCAGAATCGCCGCGCTCTCCCCCACTCTGCCGCCGAGGCTGGCACGCCGGAGCCTGCCGTCGAAATGCAAACCGAGCACGGCGGAGGCACAGCGCTCCGCATGCCCCAATAGCGCCGGATCATCGAGTGCCACA
>CAIOYU010000495.1 GCA_903862565.1 uncultured Actinomycetes bacterium
ACCGGCGACTGGCAGAAGTTCAAGGGCCTGCCCGGTACCGAGGGCACGCTGAAGGTCGCCGCGCCCAAGCCGAGCAAGCTCGAGCTGTTCAACGCCGCACTGGCCGCCGGTGACGGCGGACCCACCGGCGAGGCGACGCAGCTGAAGAAGAAGAAGGCCCCGGTCAAGAAGGCCGACGAAGCGGTCGCCGAGACTGCCGCCGAAGAGAACGCCGATGCAACCGCGGCTGTGGTCGAGGCCCCCGCCGAAGCCGCTGCAGAGTCGGCTGAGCCGGCCGCAGAATGAGTTCGGTCGTCGTCGACGCCGTGGAGCATCTGGTCCGCGGGATCGTCGACAACCCTGACGACGTGCGCGTCGACTTGGTGACCAACCGCCGCGGGCGCACCGTCGAGGTGCACGTTCACCCCGAGGATCTGGGTAAGGTCATCGGCCGCGGTGGCCGTACCGCCACCGCGCTGCGGACCCTGGTCGCCGGCATCGGCGGCCGGGGCATCCGGGTCGACGTCGTGGACACCGACCAGTAGGTCCCCTCGGGCAGGAGCGACGCGACTCGGGATTGGAGATCGGCGGGCAGGAGCGAAGCGACTCGGGATTGGAGACGGCGGATGGACCTGGTGATCGGGCGGATCGCCAAGGCACACGGCGTCACCGGCGAACTGGTGGTCGACGTCCGGACCGATGACCCCGACGAGCGATTTGTCGCCGGTAAACGCCTGCGGCTCAGACGTTCCCGAGGCGGCACCGAAACCACAGTGGTTGTCGAGTCGGTGCGTGCGCACGGCGGGCGGTTGCTGGTTCGTCTTCAGGGCGTGGCGGACCGGGATGCGGCCGACGCGCTGCGCGGCGGCCTGTTCATCGTCGATTCCTCTGAGCTGCCAGCGATTTCGGATCCCGACGAGTTCTACGACCACCAACTCGAGGGTCTGGCCGTCCGCACCGTGGACGGGGACGACCTCGGGACCATCGCCGAGGTGTTGCACACCGCGGCCGGCGAATTGCTCTCGGTCCGGAAAGCCGATGGCGCGGAGGTCCTGGTGCCGTTCGTCAGCGCCATCGTGACGTCGGTGTCGCTGGCGGACGGAGTGGTTCAGATCGACCCGCCGGAAGGTCTGCTGAACCTGGACTCCCTGTGATGCGGATCGACGTCATCACCATCTTCCCCGACTACCTACACCCGGTGCGGCAGTCGTTGCCCGGCAAGGCGATCGAGTCTGGAGTTGTCGAGTTCGCCGTCCACGATCTGCGGCGGTGGACCCACGATGTACATCACTCGGTGGACGATTCCCCCTACGGCGGGGGACCGGGAATGGTCATGAAGGCCCCGGTGTGGGGCGATGCTCTCGACGAGATCTGCACTGCCGAGACCATTTTGGTGGTCCCGACTCCGGCCGGACGCCTGTTCACCCAGGCCGACGCCCAGCGCTGGACGGGCGAACGGCATCTGGTCTTCGCCTGCGGCCGGTACGAGGGCATCGACCAGCGGGTCGCGCAGGATGCGGCCACCCGGATGACCGTCGAGGAGGTCTCCATCGGTGACTACGTGCTCGCCGGCGGGGAGGTCGCGGCGCTGGTGATGATCGAGGCCATGGTTCGACTCATCCCCACCGTCCTCGGCAATCCGCTTTCCCACCAGGAGGATTCCCACTCCCCGCACCAGGACGGACTCCTGGAGGGGCCCAGCTACACGCGCCCCCCGGTGTGGAGAGGTCTGGAAGTGCCGCCAGTGCTGCTCTCCGGCGACCACGGCAAAGTCGCGGCCTGGCGCCGTCAACAAGCCTTGGAGCGCACCCGCGAACGACGACCGGACCTGTTGCCGGAGTAGATGTTCGGATCGAGGTCGGGCGTCAGATCCGACCGGTGGGGAAGATTTTCTTCAGGGTCTCGGTGACGGTGTTGCGCGCGGTCGCATCGTCGACCGGTTGCACCGAGCCGATGGCGATCACGTAGCGCCGGTCGTTGCCCACCGCACCGGTGGACAGATGCACCCAGCTGTTGCCGTTCCAGCAGCACATCCACCCCTGTTTCACCGCAACGGGTTCGGCGAACAGCCCGTCGGGAATGCCGAACCGCTGGGGGTAACCGTCGACACCGACAGGCTTGGACGCGGCCAGATCGGACACGATCAGGTTGGCCGCTTGCGCGGGCAAGCCGCCGGTTCCGTCGAGCAACTTGCCGTAGTAGTGCACCAGGTCGTCGGTGCTGCTCATGGTGTTCCACCAGTTGCCGTCGTAGGGCGCGGTGGTCTTCGTCAATCCGTACCGGGCTGCAACCCGCTTGACGATGGCGTTACCCCCGCCGCGGGTCCAGAAGGCACCCGCCGCGGAGTCGTCGGAGGACTGCAGCATCACGTCGAGGGCCTGGCGGTCCTTGGCGCTGAGCGGCGCCTTCTTCTGCGCGGACTGCATGAGCAGGTCGTCGGCGATGAAGAGCTTGGCCACCGAGGCGATCGGGAACGCGGCGTCGTCCCCGCTGGAGACCTCGCGGCCGGTCTGCCGGTCCAGCAGAGTGAAGCTGATGTCGGCGCCGCGGCGCTGGGCATCGGCCGTGGCCTTGCGGGCTATGGCGTCGAGGTTGAAGGCCGGCTGCGGCAGGACAGCGGCCTTGCGGGCGCCGTCAGGGCCTGCCAGCAGAGTGACGGCCTGCGCGCGATCGCCGGTCCCTGCCATCATGTGACCGGCCGAGGCGCCGATGAGGAGGCCGATCGCCGCCGCGGCGGCACCGATGACAAGCGTCGATGGTCGGCGTCGCATGGTCCTCTCCTCGGCTCGACGCGGCGAAAGCGGGAAGCGTTGCTGTTCGCGGGTGTTCTGTGAATTTTGGCGTGGGCTGCCGGTCCAAATGCCCTGCTACCAGGGTATCCGAAGTCTTTGTACATCACCCAATTCCGGCGAAGCGGGAAGTGTCGGGTTCGGCGGGTCGGCCGGTGGACGTGCGCGATTTCGCCCCACGCGGCCGATCTGGCACAATTGAGCAGTTCCGCGCGGGCTCATGTGCCTGCTGCGAAAACCACCACGTTGACCACCGGCTCGGTGCTGTCAGGGCTCCGCGCCCGACCGCCTCAGCCCGATCGCAAGGATATGCCCAGATGAACACGCTGGACTTTGTCGACCAGGCGTCGCTGCGCGACGACATTCCCGCCTTCAGCCCGGGCGACACCATCAACGTCCACGTCAAGGTCATCGAGGGCAACAAGCAGCGCATCCAGGTCTTCAAGGGTGTGGTGCTGCGACGGTCCGGCGGCGGAATCCGGGAGACCTTCACCGTCCGCAAGGAGAGCTACGGCGTCGGCGTCGAGCGCACCTTCCCGGTGCACTCGCCCAACATCGACCACATCGAGGTGCTCACCCGCGGCGCCGTGCGGCGGGCCAAGCTCTACTACCTGCGCGACCTGCGGGGCAAGAAGGCCAAGATCAAGGAAAAGCGCTGAGCTTCTCGGATCTGGTCACTCGCCTGGCTACCCTGGTCCCGTGACCGACACCCCGAAACCGGCTGACTCGACACCGGAGCTCCCCGAGGACGCGACGTCCGAGAAGGCCTCCAAGAAGTCGGCACTGCGCGAGGGCGCGATCCTGATCGGCATCGCCCTGGTCCTCTACTACGTGATGCTGACGTTCGTCGCTCGTCCTTACCTCATCCCGTCGGAGTCGATGGAGCCCACCCTGCACGGGTGCAAGGGCTGCGTCGGCGACCGGATCATGGTCGACAAGGTCACCTATCGTTTCAGCGCCCCGGAACCCGGCGACGTCGTGGTCTTCAAGGGGCCGCCGAACTGGAGCGTCGGCTACAAGTCGATCCGGTCGCACAACCCGGCGATCCGCACGGTCCAGAACGCGCTGTCCTTCATCGGCTTCGTGCCGCCGGACGAGAACGACTTGGTCAAGCGGATCATCGCCACGGGTGGACAGACCGTCCAGTGCCGCGCTGACACCGGCCTGACCGTGGACGGCAAGCCGCTCAAGGAGCCGTACCTGAACCCCGCCACGATGATGGCCGACCCCGTGGTCTACCCCTGTCTGGGCAATGAGTTCGGACCGGTCACGGTTCCCGACGACCGCGTATGGGTGATGGGCGACAACCGCACGCATTCCGCCGATTCGCGGGCCCACTGCACCAGCGCCCCGGCCGAGGCCCAGAAGGGCATCCTCTGCACCGGGGATCCGGCTTCGGGCACGGTGCCGGTCAGCAATGTGATCGGCAAGGCACGGTTCATCGCCTGGCCGCCGGGGCGGTGGGGTGGCGTCTCCTCGGTGGACCCGCAGCAGGGCTGATATGCCCCCCAAGAACGTCGCGACCTGGCCACCGCGCACCGTGATCCGGCGGTCATCGGGTCTGCGGACTCTGGAATCTGCGCTGTACCGCAGCGGTCTGGGGCCGGTCGCCGGTGTCGATGAGGTGGGCCGGGGCGCGTGCGCCGGACCGTTGGTGGTCGCCGCCTGCGTCCTGGGGCCGAACCGCTTCGACAGCCTGGCCGCCCTGGACGATTCCAAAAAGCTGACGGCGAAGGCGCGCGAGGAACTCTTCCCGCTGATCCGGCGCTATGCGCTGGCCTACCACGTGGTGTTCATCCCGGCCGCCGAGGTCGACCTGCGCGGTGTGCACGCGGCCAACATCGAAGGCATGCGGCGAGCGGTCGCCGGGCTGGGTGTGCGGCCGGGCTACGTCCTCTCCGACGGGTTCCGGGTGCCCGGCCTGCCGGTGCCGTCGCTGCCGGTCATCGGGGGCGACGCCGCAGCAGCGTGCATCGCCGCGGCCAGTGTGCTGGCCAAGGTGAGTCGCGATCGGCTGATGGTGGCGATGGACTCCGAGCACCCCGGCTACGGCTTCGCCGAGCACAAGGGCTACAGCACGCAGGCTCACAGCGCAGCCCTCGCCGGGCGCGGCCCGTGCGCTCAACACCGGCAGTCGTTCATCAACGTCCGGCGGGCCGAGTTGGCGGTGGGCCATGATGGAAGCACGTCGTTGGAAGGACAGCTGGACTGATGAGTGCCGAGGATCTCGAGAAGTACGAAACCGAGATGGAGCTGTCCCTGTACCGCGAGTACAAGGACATCGTCGGGCAGTTCAGCTACGTCGTGGAGACCGAGCGCCGCTTCTACCTCGCCAACAGTGTCGAACTGGTCCCCCGCAACACCGATGGCGAGGTGTACTTCGAGCTTCGGTTGGCCGATGCGTGGGTGTGGGACATGTACCGGCCGGCCCGCTTCGTCAAGCAGGTCCGGGTGATCACCTTCAAGGACGTCAACATCGAAGAGGTCGAGAAGCCGGAGTTGCGCCTCCCGGAGTGACACCGGCGGCTGTGCACCGGTGACGGGCTGGGGATAAACCCCCCTGTTCGGCCGATTCCCGACCGAATCCGTCGGCGTTCTGGCCCACCCTGGGCCCATGACGACACTGAGCCGACAGGAACTCGGGGCATTCGGGGAGCAGGTTGCCGTCGAGCATCTGCAGTCACTCGGTATGTGGATCGTGCAGCGCAACTGGCGTTGTCGCTACGGCGAAGTGGACATCATCGCCGCCGATGACGGTGGCGCCGTGGTCTTCGTCGAGGTCAAGACCCGCACCGGAGACGGTTTCGGCGGCATCGAGCAGGCGGTGACGCCGCGGAAGGTGCGACGGATCCGCCGGCTGGCCGGGCTGTGGCTGGCCGCCCAGGACACCGGATGGCCGACGGTCCGCATCGACGTCATCGGGGTGCGTGTCGGGCGGCAGCGCACGCCCGAGGTACTGCATCTGCGGGGGGTGGGCTGATGGCATTGGGGCGCGCGTTCTCCGTGGCCGTCCGCGGACTGGACGGGGAGATCGTCGAGATCGAAGCCGACATCACCTCCGGCCTGCCCGGGTTCCACCTCGTCGGTCTGCCCGACGCGGCCGTGCAGGAGTCCCGCGACCGGGTGCGGGCGGCGATCACCAATTGCGGCAACACCTGGCCGATGTCCCGGCTGACGGTGGCGCTGTCCCCGGCGACACTGCCCAAAGCGGGCTCGCTGTACGACGTGGCCCTGGCCGCCGCGGTGCTTTCGGCGAACCGTAAAAGTCCCTGGCACCGACTGGAGAAGGTGGTGCTGATCGGCGAACTGGCGCTCGACGGACGTATCCGTCCGGTGCATGGCGTGCTGCCCGCGGTCTTGGCGGCCAAACAGCGCGGCTGGGCAGGCGTGCTGGTCCCGATGGGAAACCTCGCCGAGGCAAGCCTGGTCGAGGGCATCGACGTGTTCGGTGTGCGGACCCTGCGGCACCTGCAGCAGTGGCTGGACTGCGGTGGGGGATTGGATGCCAGGGTCTCGACACCGCGTCTCGAAGAGCAGCAGTTGGCCGACCTCGCCGAGGTCGTCGGGCAGACCCAGGCCCGGTTCGCCGTCGAGGTGGCCGCCGCGGGAGCCCACCACCTGATGCTCACCGGCCCGCCGGGAGTCGGGAAAACGATGCTTGCGCAACGGCTTCCGGGGCTGCTGCCCGACCTCACCGAGAGCGAAGCCCTGGAGGTCACCGCCATCCATTCGGTGGCGGGCCTGCTCTCCAAGCGGATGCCGCTGATCACCAGGCCGCCGTTCATCGCCCCCCACCACTCCTCGAGCGTGGCCGCACTGGTCGGCGGCGGTTCGGGGCTGGCCAGGCCGGGAGCGATCAGCCGCGCCCACCGCGGAGTGCTGTTCCTCGACGAATGCGCCGAAATCAGGCTCAGTGCGCTGGAGTCGCTGCGAACCCCGTTGGAGGAGGGTGAGATTCGCCTGGCCCGCCGCGACGGGGTGGCTCGCTATCCGGCTCGCTTCCAGTTGATCCTGGCGGCGAATCCGTGTCCCTGCGCCCGCACCCGTCCGCAGGACTGCGTCTGTTCCTCGTTGGATAAGCGCCGATACCTGGGAAAGCTGTCCGGCCCACTGCTCGACCGGGTGGATCTGCGGGTCCAGATGCACACCGTGCGGGCGGGCGCATTCGCCCAGGAGGCCGCCGAGAGCACCGAGCAGGTTCGCCGCCGGGTGGCCGAGGCACGGGCTGCGGCCGTCGAGCGTTGGCGGCCATACGGTTTCACCACCAACGCCGAAGTCACCGGCTCGGTGCTGCGGCGGCGTTTCCGTCTCGGTGCCGATGTCATGGCTCCGCTGAAGACATCACTCGAGCGCGGACTGCTCAGCATCCGCGGCCTTGACCGCAGTTTGCGAGTCGCCTGGACATTGGCCGACTTGGCGGGGCGCACCACCCCGGGAGTCGACGACGTCTCAGTGGCGCTCAGCTTCCGGGAAACGGAGATCACCCCATGACATCGTCGGAGCAGACATCTGGGGAGCAGACATCGTCGGAACGCATGCGTGCCTGGGCCTATCTGTCCCGCGTGGTCGAACCACCCTGTCCCGAACTGGCTGCGCTCGTCGCCCGCGTCGGCCCGGTCGAGGCTGCTGAGCGGGTACGAGTCGGTGCGGTCGAACCCGGCCTGGCGGCGCGCACCGAGGCCCGTCGTGACATCGACAGTGCCGCTGAGGACCTGGAGCTGCTGCACCGCCGCGGGGGACGGCTGCTCACCTCCGAGGATGATGAGTGGCCCTGGCTGGCGTTCTCGTCGTTCTCCGGTCAACCGTTGCGCGACAAGCCGGAAGGTCACGCTCCGCTGGCCCTGTGGGTCGTCGGCCCTGCCCGATTGGACGAGGTCGCCGAACGCGCGGCCGCCATCGTCGGGACGCGGGCTTCCACCGCCTACGGCGACCATGTCGCGGCCGACCTGTCGGCAGGATTGGCCGAGCACGACGTGGCCGTGGTCTCCGGGGGTGCCTACGGGATCGACGGCGCGGCCCATCGGGCGGCGATGGCATCGGAGGGCCTGACGGTCGCGGTACTGGCAGGCGGTGTGGATGTGCTCTACCCCGCGGGGCATTCGGCGTTGCTGCACCGCGTCAGCGGCGACGGCCTCCTGGTGAGTGAATACCCGCCCGGGGTCCGGCCGGCGCGTTACCGGTTCCTCACCCGCAACCGGTTGGTCGCCGCACTGTCGGCTGCGACGGTGGTGGTGGAGGCGGGTGTGCGCAGCGGCGCGGCCAGCACCGCCGCGTGGGCCCGCGGGCTGGGCCGGGTGGTGTGCGCGGTCCCCGGACCGGTCACCTCGTCAGCCTCGATCGGCTGCCACGCGCTGCTGCAGTCGGGCGCCGAACTGGTGACCCGTGCCGACGAGGTGCGCGAATTCATCGGGCGAGCAGGGGAATTCGCAGAAGACCTGCCGAGACCTGTCGACCCGCTGGACGCACTCGGTGAAAACGAGCGCAAGGTCTACGAGGCACTGCCCGGCCGGGGGTCGAAGACACCCGACGAGATCGCCGTTGCCTCAGGCCTTCCCGCCGCCGGCGTGCTCGGTCACCTGGCCCTGCTCGAGGTCGCCGGCCTCGTGCAACGGTGCGACGGGAGGTGGCGCCTGGCCCGCAGTCGCCGATAGGCCATGCGAACCGAACGGCCTCCCCGCCACTCAGCTGGCGCCCGAGGGAGCCGCGCCGTCCTTGGTCGATTCATCCTTGTCGTGGACCGGGTTGAAGATGTCCTCGAAAACGGCGTTGCGTCTGGTGACGTGGTTCATGCGTTCGGAGTAGGAGGGCCGGGATCGTATTTTCAGTGGCCACCAGAACCATGGGCCGAGGATGGCGGCGATGGCGGGTGTCATCAGTGATCGCACGATGAGGGTGTCCAGGAGCAGGCCGATGCCGATGGTCATGCCGCCCTGGCCGACGTTGAGCAGGTCGCCGGAGATCATGGATCCCATGGTGAAGGCGAAGACCAATCCTGCTGCGGTGACGACGGTTCCGGTGCTGCCCATGGATCGGATGATCCCGGTGTTGATGCCGGCGCCGATTTCCTCTTTGAATCGTGAGACGAGTAGCAGGTTGTAGTCGCTGCCGACGGCCATCAGGATGATGACGGCGAAGGCGAGCACGATCCAGTTGAGTTCGATGCCGACGATGCGTTCGAAGATGAACACCGAGAGGCCGAATGCGGCGCCGAGGGAGATCACGACGGTTCCGACGATCACCAGTGATGCCACGAAAGCGCGGGTGATGATGAGCATCACGATGAAGATGAGCGTCAGTGCGGCGAAGGCGGCGATCATGGTGTCGTATTTGGCGCCGGACTGGACGTCGCGGTAGGTGGCCGCGGTGCCGGCGAGGTAGATGTCCGCGCTTGCCAGGGAGGTTCCCTTGACGGCCTCGTGTGCGGTGATGAGTTCGTCGTCGACGACCGAGATGCCTTCTTCGGAAGCCGGATTGACGTCGTGGGTGATGATCAGGCGGGCCGCCTTGCCGTCGGGGGAGAGGAAAAGTTTGAGGCCCTTCTTGAAGTCGGGGTTGGCGAAGACTTCCGGGGGTAGGTAGAAGTAATCGTCGCTCTTGGAGGCGTCGAACGCCTGGCCCATGGCGGTGGCGGTGTCGGTCATCTGCTGCATCTGGGTGATGAGCCCGCCGAAGGTGCTGTGGATGGTCTGCAGTGTCTGCTGCATGGTGGTGGCGGTGGCGATGATCGGTCCGAACTGGGCCACCAACGGTGCGAATTGGGCGTTCATGTCGCCCATGCCGTTGACCATGTTGTCCATGCCGTTGACCATCTGGTCCATGCCGCCGATCATGGCGCCGACATCGGTCTGCAGGGATGCCATGTTGTCGCTGAAGGTGTCGATGCCGTCAGTGGCGTCGAAGGCCGAGCGGATGCCG
The DNA here is from genome assembly GCA_903862565.1 of uncultured Actinomycetes bacterium. GTDB lineage: Bacteria > Actinomycetota > Actinomycetes > Mycobacteriales > Mycobacteriaceae > Mycobacterium. The sequence continues at coordinate 9,684 of CAIOYU010000495.1, forward strand.
TCGCAGGCGGTGATGTTGTCGCAGTGGGGTTCCCAGTAGAAGTAGTTGCGGAACGGTCGGACCGCGTCGTCGAAGTTGGCGAGGTTGTCGCGCATCTGGTCGAGGGTGGTCTTCATGGTGTTCATGTCGGCGACGCTGCGCTGGCCGGAGCCGACCATCCCGTGCGCGGAATCGACCATGCCGTTGGCGGAGGTGACGGTGTCGTTCATCGACACCGACATCTGTTCCATCAAGGTCTGCATCTGGGTCATCGACGTGATCATCGCGCCGAGGTCATTCGACATCCCGTCGATGTTGGCGACCCGTTCGGAGAGGAACTGCAGGTTCTGTGTGATCGGCACCGAGGACATGCTGATCTGGTAGGGGATGGAACTGTGGGCGATCGGGGAGCCCAGCGGACGGGTGATGCCTTGGACCATCGCGATGCCCCGGATCCTGAAGAGCGCCTTGGTGATGCGGTCGAGCACGATCATGTCGGTGGGGTTGCGCATGTCGTGGTCGGCTTCGATGGTCATGATGTCGGGGTTGAGCCGGGCGGTGCTGAAGTGCTTTTCGGCGGCGGTGTATCCGACGTTTGCCGGCACGTCGGCGGGGATGTAGCGACGATCGTCGTAGCTGGTCTTGTAGCCGATCATGGCCAGGATTCCCAGGAGTACAACGCTGGTGGCGGCGGCGAGGATGGGTTTGGGCCAGCGGACCGTTGCGGTGCCGACCTTGCGCCACCCCTTCGTCTTCATCATCAGCTTCGGGTCCAGCAGTCCGCGCCGACTGGCCACGACGACGATGGCGGGGGCGACCGTCATGGCTGCGGCGACCACGATGATCAGTGCCAGTGCTGAGGGGTAGGCCAGGGAGTTGAAGTAGGACAGCCGCGTCAGTCGCAGCGTCAGCATGGCGCCGGCGATGGTCAGACCGGAGCCGAGAATGACGTGGCCGACACCGTGGAACGCGCTGTAGTAGGCCGATTCGGCGTCTTCGCCGTTCTGGCGGGCTTCCTGGTAGCGGCCGATCAGGAAGATCGCGTAGTCGGTGCCCGCGGCGATCGCCAGTGCGGTCATCAGCGGAACCGAGAACGTCGAGAAGTCCATCAGGCCGAGCTTGCCGACCACCGCGACCGTGCCACGCGCGGAACCCATTTCGATGCCGACGACGGCCAGAATGAGCAGCACCGTGCTGACCGAACGGTAGACGATGGCAAGCATGATGGTGATCACGATCATCGTGACCACGGTCATCTTGATCATGCCGGCGTCGCTGGCCTCCAGTGAATCGGTGGTCAGCGGTGCCGGGCCGGTGACGTAGGCCTGAAGTCCTTTGGGTGCAGGGGTTTCGTGGATGATCTCGCGCACGGCGTCGACGGACTTGTTGCCCTGGGTGCTGCCCTGATCTCCGGCGAGGTTGAGTTGGACGTAGGCAGCCTTGCCGTCGCTGCTCTGCACGCCGGCCGCAGTGACCGGATCGCCCCAGAAATTGGCCACATGCTGCACGTGGGTGGTGTCGTCCTCGAACTTGGCCACGAGGGTGTCGTAATACCGGTGGGCGTCGGCCCCCAGTGGCGTCTCGCCGATCAGGACGACCATGGCGATGCTGTCGGAGGAGGATTCCTGAAACTTCTCACCCATCCTCTTGGCCGCGATCACCGCCGGGGCGTCCTGCGGCGACATCGACACCGCGTTGGCCATGCCGACCTTTTCGACCTGGGGGACAAGCAGGTTCACCGCGGCGGTGTAGAGGACCCAGATCAGGATGATCGGCCAGGCGAGCCTGCGGATGGTGCTCGGCACGAAGGTCCGCGAATCGCCGGTGCCGGGGTGTTTGCTCATGCTGCTTTGTCCAGACAGAAGGCCTGGGCGTCGCGGCCCTCGGCGTGGTTTTCGTCAACCAGCTTGTCGTTGACCAGGATTCGGCACCCCAGCGCCGCGGTGTCGCCCTGGGCGACGACGTTGGCCAGCACCCCGGGATCGGTGGTGCTCACCGTCACCGACCACGGCAGCGAGGCGAAACTCGCCTCGATCGTCTTGCCGGTGACGTCGAGGTAGCTCACCCGACCCGATGCGGACGCCGGGCCGAAGACTTCGTAGGTCACCCGCTTGGTATTGATCGGGCGGATGACATCGGCCGGCTGGGACGCGGCCACATACGGCTTGTCGGAATCGAAGAACGTCCGCAGCCTGCCCACCACGGCGAACGCCGCCAGCAAAGCGACCACGACCATCGTCGCCACCCAGAACCGCTTCAGGAACCGTCCAAGCGACGCTGCCACGGTCTTCATCGGTGGCCACCCTGCACAGCGAAATCCCCTGCGGCGGGCGGCGATGTTTCAGCCATGGTCACTATTAATACCATAGGGGGTATGGTATCGAGGAGTTCCGGGTCGTGGAACCGGAGTTGACGGAGAGGGAATCCAATGTGCCGAGCTGCAAAGTGCCGCGTCTGCGGGAAGACCACCTGGGCGGGTTGTGGACAGCATGTCGCCGCCGTCCGCGCCACCGTTCCGGCGGCCCAATGGTGTGGGGGCCATGCCGCAACCGAAGCCGCTCAGGATCAGACGCCCAAACGGAGCTGGTTCCGCAGAAAAGCCAACCGCTGACGTAACACGCCCGCCGGTTCGCACCGGTCGGGCTCCCCGTCTGCGACGGTAGGGGAGTGGACGCGATCCTCAGCCCAATCCTCGAGGAGTACGCCGAGCACCTGTCGCTGGAGCGTGGCCGCTCCGAACACACCTGCCGGGCCTACCTCGCCGATCTGCGGTCGCTGTTCGCGTTTCTCGACCAGCGGGCACCCGGTGCTGGACTGGACGGCGTGAGCCTGCCGCTGCTGCGGGCTTGGCTGGCGGCCCAGGCCACCGCGGGAGCGGCGCGCACGACCCTGGCCCGCCGGACGTCAGCGGTCAAGACCTTCACCGCCTGGGCTGCCAGGCGTGGGCTGCTCTCGGCCGACCCGGCGGCACGGCTGCAGGTGCCCAAGGCCCGGCGGACGCTGCCGGCGGTGCTTCGTCAGGACCAGGCCCTGGCGGCGATGTCGGCGGCCGATCTCGGCGCCGAACAGGGCGACCCGCTGGCGCTGCGCGACCGGCTGATCGTCGAGATGCTCTACGCCACCGGTATCCGTGTCAGTGAGCTGTGCGGACTCGATGTCGACGACGTCGACACCGGTCGCCGGCTCCTGCGTGTGCTGGGCAAGGGAAATAAACAGCGGACGGTCCCGTTCGGCCGGCCGGCGCAGGCCGCACTCGATTCCTGGTTGTCGTCGGGCCGTCCCGCGCTGGCCACCCCCGACTCCGGACCGGCCCTGCTGCTGGGCCCGCGTGGGCGTCGTCTCGACCCGCGTCAGGCCCGCACGGTCGTCCACCAAACGGTCGGTGCGGTCCCCGGCGCCCCGGACATCGGGCCGCACGGCCTGCGGCACAGCGCCGCCACCCATCTGCTCGAAGGAGGCGCCGACCTGCGCGTCGTCCAGGAGTTGCTGGGCCATTCGAGCCTGGCCACGACCCAGATCTACACCCACGTCACTGTGGCTCGGCTGCGGGCGGTGCACGATCAGGCGCACCCTCGCGCGTGACGCCCGATCAGTTGACGGGTTTGAGTCGAACCGGGGTCTGGGCCAGTAGCCCGAGCGGGTCGACGTAGTCCGCGCGCGACGCCGGACCCCACATCGCCCCCCAATGCAGACATGCCGACCCCGGGCAGCCGGGGTGCCCGGGGAGAAGCCGTCCCAGCGGCGTGCCTGCGTCGACCAGTTGGCCGGGACGCACCAGCGAGTCGACCGGCTCGTAGCTGGTTCGCAGGCCGCCGGGGTGGGCGATCGACAGCACCGGCCGTCCGGCCAGGTCGCCGGCGAACACCACGGTGCCCGCACCCGCTGCATAGACCGTCTGCCCCGGCGTACCGGCCAGATCAACGCCGCGGTGCCCGCGCTGCCAGTCGGGTGCGGGGGCATCAAACAGCCGGGTCGCCCTACCGGGCTGGAGTGGCCACTGCAGGCGATCGCTGTCGGCGGTCGCCCTCGGGGCCGGCGGCGCCGACACCGCCAGCACTGCCAGCACCGCGGCCCCGACTCTCATCGGTCCAGTTCAGCGCATCCAAGCAGCGCGCAACCCCGGCCGGCGGCCGGATTGGGGACCGGGGTGAAGCTGTGTAAACTCAGGGACGCAATCCGCAGAGCGGGTTGACTTCGCGCGCCTGAGTGCACTGTCGCTGCTTAGAACTCTTAAGTCGACTGTGCCGCGCATGCCGGTTGGTCCCTAGACGGGTCGGTGTTCGCGCAGGCGCCAGGGTCCGGCATCACCCGACGCCGGACGGCAACCAACGAACAAGGAATGGCAGACATGCCTGTTGTAACAATGAAGCAGCTGCTTGACAGCGGCGCTCACTTCGGGCACCAGACCCGACGCTGGAATCCCAAGATGAAGCGGTTCATCTTCACCGACCGCAACGGCATCTACATCATCGATCTGCAGCAGACGCTGACCTTCATCGACAAGGCCTACGAGTTCGTGAAGGAGACCGTCGCCCACGGCGGTTCCATCATGTTCGTCGGTACCAAGAAGCAGGCCCAGGAGTCCGTCGCCGAAGAGGCCACCCGCGTCGGCATGCCGTACGTGAACCAGCGCTGGCTCGGCGGCATGCTGACCAACTTCTCCACCGTGCACAAGCGCCTCCAGCGGATGAAGGAACTCGAGTCCATGGAGCAGACCGGTGGCTTCGAGGGTCGCACCAAGAAGGAAATCCTGATGCTGACCCGCGAGAAGACCAAGCTCGAGCGCAGCCTCGGTGGTATCCGCGACATGAACAAGGTGCCCTCGGCCATCTGGGTCGTCGACACCAACAAGGAGCACCTCGCGGTTGCCGAGGCCCGCAAGCTGAACATCCCCATCATCGCGATCCTGGACACCAACTGCGATCCCGATGTGGTCGACTACCCGATTCCGGGCAACGACGACGCGATCCGCTCGGCCGCGCTGCTGACCAAGGTCATCGCCTCCGCGGTGGCCGAGGGGCTGCAGGCCCGCTCGAACGCCGGCAAGTCCGACGCCGGTTCCGGTGCGGTGGCTGAGCCGCTGGCCGAGTGGGAGCAGGAACTGCTGGCCAGTGCGGCCATCGATGCGGCTCCGACCGAAGCTGGTCCGGTTGCCTCTGAATCGGTCACGGAAACCGTCACGATCGTCGAGGAAGGCTGACATGGCGAACTACACCGCTGCCGACGTCAAGCGGCTCCGCGAGCTCACCGGCTCCGGAATGATGGACTGCAAGAACGCGCTCGCCGAGTCCGATGGGGACTTCGACAAGGCCGTCGAGGCACTGCGGATCAAGGGTGCCAAGGACGTCGGCAAGCGCGCTGAGCGCGCCACGGCCGAAGGCCTGGTCGCCGCCAAGGGCGGTGCGCTGATCGAGCTGAACTCGGAGACGGATTTCGTCGCCAAGAACGCCGAGTTCCAGAAGTTGGCCGACGAGGTCCTCGACGCCGCCCTGGCCGCCAAGGCCACCGACGTCGAATCCCTCAAGGCCGCCAAGATCGGAGATCACACGGTCGAGGAGGTCATCGCGGCCCTGTCGGCCAAGATCGGCGAGAAGCTCGAACTGCGCCGTGTGCAGTACTTCGACGGCAACGTCGAGACCTACCTGCACAAACGAGCCGCCGACCTCCCGCCCGCCGTCGGGGTGCTGGTCGAGTTCGAGGGCGAAGGGCATGACGCCGCCCACTCCGTCGCCCTGCAGATCGCTGCGCTGAAGGCCAAGTACCTCACCCGCGACGACGTTCCGGCCGAGATCGTGGAGAGCGAGCGTCGCATCGCCGAGGAGACCGCGAAGGCCGAAGGCAAGCCGGATGCGGCGCTGCCCAAGATCGTCGAGGGTCGCGTCACGGGGTTCTACAAGGACGTCGTGCTGCTCGACCAACCCTCGGTGTCGGACAACAAGAAGACCGTCAAGGCGCTTCTCGACGAGGCCGGCGTGAACGTGACCCGGTTCGTTCGCTTCGAGGTCGGACAGGCCTAGCAGGAACGGGTAAGGACCGGCCCGGCCGGGGCGATCAGCATGCGCCACGTTCACGCCTTCCGCGACGACGCGCTCGGGAATCTCGACGCCGTCGCGATGGTCGATGCGCTGCGCACCGGAAAGGTGTCCAGCGCCGAACTGGTCGAGGCTGCCATCGCCCGGGCCGAGTCGGTCAACCCCGTCCTGAACGGTCTGGCCCACGAGACCTTCGACAAGGCCCGCGCCCAGGCGGCCGCCGATTCCCCCAGCGGCGGCTATTTCGACGGTGTCCCCACGTTCATCAAGGACAACGTCGACGTCGAGGGCATGCCCACGATGCAGGGCACCGACGCGTGGGAACCCCGTCTGAAAACCCAGCACGGCGCGTTTCCCAGCTTCTTCCTGGCCGAGGGCTTCATTCCGCTCGGTAAGACACAGCTCTCGGAGTTCGGGTTCAATGCTGCCGCCGAGCATCCCCGCCTCGGGGCGGTGCGCAATCCGTGGGACACCGACTACACCGCGGGTGCGTCGTCCTCGGGATCAGGGGCCTTCGTCGCCGCCGGGGTGGTTCCGATCGCCCACGCCAACGACGGCGGCGGTTCGATCCGTATCCCGGCGGCCTGCAACGGGCTGGTCGGGCTGAAGCCGTCGCGCGGCCGGTTGCCGATCGAGAAGATCGAGCAATACATGCCCGTTCGGATCGTCAACGACGGCGTGCTGAGCCGGTCGGTGCGCGACACCGCGGCCTTCTACCGCGAGGGCGAGCGCATCTGGCGCAACCGCGGGCTGCTGCCGATCGGCGCCGTCACCGGGCCCGGCCGCGACCGGTTGCGGATCGCCGTCGTCACCAAATCCGTCAACCGGGACTCCAGCCCGGAGATCCGCGACCTCACCCTGCAATCCGCCGCTCTGCTGACCGATCTCGGCCACCACGTCGAGCACCTCGACCACACCCCGGTACCGGCCAGCTTCGCCGACGACTTCCTGCTCTACTGGGCATTGATGTCGATGACCGTGGTCCGCAGCGGGAAGAAGATCTTCAACGAAACGTTCGACCCCACCCGGCTGGACAACCTCACACTGGGACTGGCGCGGCATGCTTCGCGAAACCTGCACCGGATGCCGCTGGCGATCAAGCGGCTGCGGCAGCTGCGGCGCACCACCGACAAGTTCTACCGCGACTACGACGTCCTTCTGACCCCGACGGTCGCCGACGAGATACCCAAGGTAGGCCACCTGGACCCCACCGCGGACTACCAGCAGATCATCGATCGGCTCACGGATTGGGTGGCCTTCACGCCGTTGCAGAACGCCACCGGAGAGCCGGCCATCTCCCTGCCGTTGGCCCAGTCGGCCGCGGGGATACCAGTCGGGATGATGTTCGGTGCCCCATTCGCCCACGAGCGGCGGCTGCTCGAGCTTTCCTACGAACTGGAAGCAGCCAAGCCATGGCCCCGAATCCAGGCTGGGTAGCTAAACGGCCTGGAAGTTGTGAATCGTGTGGTCGAGCAGCACGTTGTAGTGGACGATCGCGCTCTCGGGGGCGATGGCGTGAACGGTGGTCCGCCACGAGCTCGCCAGGCGGGGGTAGGGATCGTCGCCGAGTGCCTCGGACAGCAGGTAGCTGCCGAGCACACCCGCCCACATCGCTTCGGCCACCTCGGCCGCATGCCCCTCACGGAGCTCCCACGGCTTCAGAGCGGCAGTCAGGGCGGCGGTGAATTCCGCTGTCCAATCCGAGTAGATCTGGGAGCCGACACTGCTGATCTGGGTGAGCGCCTGCAGCAGTTGGTTGCCGATCCGGGCGGTCTTGTTGCTCCTCAGAATCTCGGCGGTCGCGAAGGTGGCCACGATCATAACGTTCAGTTGCGGCGCAGACTCGTCGATCGCGGACGATTCGATCCGCGCGTTGACCGCGGACATGACCTTGGCGCGGAATTCCTCGATGATGGCGACGGCGACGGCCTCTTTGGAGTCGAAATGGTAGTAGAACGCACCTTTGCTGACCCCAGCGCGTTGCAGCACGTCAGCCAATCCGGTTTCGCCGTATCCCATGTCGCCGAACAGGTCGACGGCGGACTCGACAATCTTCCGACGCGTCGCTTCAGCTCGGGCCTGTAATGCCACTGTCGACCAGCTCCTTGCTAACAGCACCATCCAGCCTTTTGCTGGAACCCCCCGTAATTTTGTTATCTAGGCACTGAGTCTAAACCCTCTTCTGTCTTCCGGGACCAGATATGGGTTGCTGGCGGGTGGGATCGGCCCCTTCTTCGCCAGTCCGAACCCGATGAGGCAGGATGATGATGCCGTTGGAGCGGAATTCCTCCGGCGGCGGCCTCATGCCAGCCCCGACGATGGTGAGGAGTCCGATGGGCCAGAGCGTCAACGGCATTGGGAATGGAGCCGTGAACAGCCCTGACGGTGACGCTCAGGACGAGCTGCGGCCCAAGTATTCGCGGGTCCTGCTCAAACTCGGCGGCGAGATGTTCGGCGGTGGCGCGGTCGGCCTCGATCCCGATGTGGTGCACCGAGTGGCACGACAGATCGCTGAAGTGGTCCGCAGCGGCGTGCAGGTGGCGGTGGTCATCGGTGGCGGGAACTTCTTCCGGGGAGCACAGCTGCAGCAACGCGGTATGGAGCGGACCCGATCGGACTACATGGGCATGCTCGGCACGGTGATGAACAGCCTTGCGCTGCAGGACTTCCTGGAGAAGGAAGGCATCGACACCCGCGTTCAGACCGCCATCACGATGGGTCAGGTCGCCGAACCGTACCTCCCGTTGCGGGCAGTCCGTCACCTCGAGAAGGGCCGGGTGGTGATCTTCGGCGCAGGCATGGGCCTGCCGTACTTCTCCACCGACACCACCGCCGCGCAGCGCGCGCTGGAGATCGGTGCGGACGTGGTGCTCATGGCCAAGGCCGTCGACGGCGTATTCACCGACGATCCCCGGGAGAACCCGGATGCGCAGTTGCTCACCGAGATCAGCCACCGGGAGGTCATCGACCGCGAACTGCGGGTCGCCGACGCGACGGCCTTCAGCCTGTGCATGGACAACGGGATGCCGATTTTGGTGTTCAACCTCTTGGTTAGTGGGAATATCGCTCGGGCGGTTGCGGGTGAGAAGATCGGAACATTGGTGACAACCTGATGCGACAGAGGCACTTGACGATGGAGGAGCGGCGGAAGTGATTGACGAGGCGCTCTTCGACGCCGAAGAGAAGATGGAGAAGGCCGTCGCGGTGGCCCGCGATGATCTGTCGTCGATTCGCACCGGGCGTGCCAACCCCGGGATGTTCTCCAGGATCGTCATCGACTACTACGGGTCGCCCACTCCGATCACTCAGATGTGCAGCATCAACGTTCCCGAAGCCCGGATGGTGGTGATCAAGCCGTACGAGGCAGGCCAGCTCAAGTCGATCGAGGAGGCCATCCGCAACTCCGACCTCGGTGTGAACCCCACCAACGACGGCTCGATCATCCGGGTGTCGATCCCGCAGCTCACCGAGGAGCGCCGTCGCGACCTGGTGAAGCAGGCCAAGGGCAAGGGCGAGGACGCCAAGGTCTCGGTGCGCAACATCCGCCGCAAGGTCATGGAGGAACTGCACCGGATCAAGAAGGACGGCGAAGCCGGCGAGGACGAGGTCGGCCGCGCCGAGAAAGACCTCGATAAGTCGACCGCACAGTACGTCGGGCAGATCGACGAGTTGGTCAAGCACAAGGAAAGCGAGCTGCTGGAGGTCTGACGACCTTCGGCGCACCCACCCGTGGCAGACCCATCAACCCCCGTGAAGACGTCACGGGCCGGCCGTAACCTACCCGCAGCCATCGCAGTGGGGGTTGCGCTCGGCGGCATGGCGATCGGCAGCCTGCTGTTCGCGCCCAAATGGTGGCTCCTGCTGCTGGCCCCTTCGATCGCGATGGCCACCCACGAAGTGATCCGCCGGCTTGGTGAACATGGGTACGCGATACCGGTCGTGCCGCTCATAATCGGCGGCCAGGCGATGATCTGGTTGGCCTGGCCCTGGGGCGTGGCGGGAACGCTGGGCGCCTTCGGCGGCACGGTGGTGGTTGCCATGATGTGGCGCCTCGTAGGTCAAGGCCTGCGGAATCAGCCGGTCAACTACCTGCGTGATGTCTCCGCCACCGTACTGCTGGCCGCCTGGGTGCCGCTGTTCGGGAGTTTCTCGTCGCTGCTCATCTTCCAGGAGAATGGCGGCGCGCGGGTCTTCACCGTGATCGCGACGGTGGTCTTCGCCGATATCGGCGGCTACACCGCGGGAGTGCTGTTCGGCAAGCATCCTATGGCCCCGGCGATCAGCCCGAAGAAGTCATGGGAGGGGTTGGGCGGCTCGCTGTTGTCCGGCGTCACCGTGGCTGTGTTATCGGTGATGTTCCTTCTGCACAAGCCCGCCTGGGTCGGGTTGCCGCTGGGATTGATGCTGGTGATCACCGGCGTACTCGGCGATCTCGTCGAGTCGCAAGTCAAACGCGATCTGGGCATCAAGGACATGGGAACGCTGCTGCCGGGCCATGGCGGGATGACGGACCGAATTGACGCGATGCTGCCGTCGGCGGTCGTCGGCTGGATCGTGCTGACGCTGCTTGCCTGATACTGGACGGGTGAAACAGGAGCTGGTTTTCGAGTCCCCGCGCCGGGGCCTGCCGCCGCGCCACTTCGCCGACATCGATGCGGCCGAACGCGCGGCCGCTGTGGTGGAGCTCGGGCTGCCGGCTTTCCGCGCCAAGCAACTGGCCAACCAGTACTACGGCCGGCTGGTGGCAGACCCGCGTCAGATGACCGACCTGCCGGCGGCGGTGCGCGAGGCCGTGGCCGACGCACTCTTCCCCCCGCTGCTCACTGTGGTGCGGGAGGTCGAGTGCGACAAGGGGGAGACCCGAAAAACCTTGTGGCGCGGGCGCGATGGCGCGACGTTCGAGAGCGTGCTGATGCGGTACTCCGACCGCAGCACGGTGTGCATCTCATCGCAGGCCGGCTGCGGGATGGCATGCCCGTTCTGCGCTACCGGCCAGGGTGGGTTGACCCGCAACCTGAGCACCGCGGAGATCCTCGAGCAGGTCCGCGCGGCGGCGGTCACGCTGCGCGACGGTGACGGCGACCGATTGTCCAACATCGTGTTCATGGGAATGGGCGAGCCGCTGGCCAACTATGCCCGGGTCGTGGCCGCCGTCAGCCGGATCACGGCGGCGCCCCCAGATGGATTCGGCATCTCCGCGCGATCGGTCACGGTGTCGACGGTCGGCCTCGCGCCCGCGATCCGGAAACTGGCCGACGAACGACTCGGCGTCACCCTCGCGGTATCGCTGCACACCCCCGACGACGAGCTGCGCGACACGCTGGTGCCGGTGAACAGCCGCTGGAAGGTCGGCGAGGTTCTCGACGCGGCCCGCTACTACGCCGATGTGACGGGACGGCGGGTGTCCATCGAATACGCACTGATCCGCGACATCAACGACCAGGGCTGGCGGGCCGACCTGCTCGGCAAGCTCCTGCACCGGACACTGGGGCCGCTGGCTCACGTGAACCTGATCCCGCTCAACCCGACGCCGGGGAGCAAGTGGGACGCCAGCCCGAAACCGGTGGAGCGTGAGTTCGTCCGGCGCGTGCGGGCGCAGGGAGTGACATGCACCGTTCGTGATACGCGCGGGCGCGAGATTGCCGCCGCGTGCGGACAGCTGGCCGCTGAAGGCGGGTAGCTGGATCGCACGCGATTGGGCAGGGCGTGTGGACAGCTGGCCGCTGAAGGCGGGTAGCTGGATCGCATGCGATTGGGCAGGGCGTGTGGACAGCTGGCCGCTGAAGGGGGGCG
>CAIOYU010000496.1 GCA_903862565.1 uncultured Actinomycetes bacterium
CTCAAGAAACACCCGAAGGCCAGCAGTCCCAGCAACATCGCCAAGTACATCGGGTTCCTGCTCACGCGATAGACGCCGGTGGTGACGAAGGCGGACGTTCGGGTCAAGTCGAGGGGGTTCACCGATGTTCGCTGCTTACGGAACCCCTGCACGGCAACAGTCATCACGAACATTCCCGCAGCCGCAAAAGCGAATGCCAGTGCCGCCCGCGGCGGCAGGGGGATATCCAGTTTCGGCGTGACCGTGGAGGTGATCCACATGAGCAGCGCGAAGGCTGCTGTGAGCAGGACAGGCGGAACCCGCCGTGGGCGTCGCATCGTCATCTGCGGGACCTCAATGCTTCTCGTCGAACACCACAAGGGTGTGCGCCAGCGCGCCGTCGACGAAGTAGGCGCGGCAGGTGAAGTGGTCTTGGATGACAGATTCGACTTCGGTCTGGGCATTGACCACCCCGGAGACGTTGAGCACGGTGATGCGTGAGGTGTCGACACCCTTGAGCGGCTCTTCCAGCGTCACCGGGAACAGATCGCGGCCTTCGAGGTCGAGGCTGCTGTCTTCGGTGCGTACCTGCGAGAGGTGCGCTTTATCGGGGGCGGCCAGCCGTTTGGTGACATCCGATTCGCACCGCTGTTGGGCGGAACTCTCGGCGGAGGGCCCAGACGGCTGCGAGCCCGGCGGTCGCAGGGCACCGACGCTGAGTGCGACCGCGACCGCGCCGAGGGTCACCAAAGCGCCCGTCAACAGAAGCCGTCTGCGTCCTGCGGGCTGGTCAGCGTCCTGCTTGCTCATTGCCCTCCCTACCTTCGCTGCCCACTTTCCCCGACGTTTCCTATCCGGCGTCCGGCGGGCGTGGCCCCAGCGGCTCACGGTGGCCGGACTCCGGTGCGGGAAAACGCAACAACCGCAACGCATTTGCCACCACCACGAGTGTTGAGCCTTCGTGGACGAGTACGGCCAGCCCGATGCTGAGTCCGAAGAGGGTAGCGGGGATGAGAAGCGCGACGACACCGAGACTGGCCAGGAGGTTCTGGCGGATGATGCGGCGGGTGCTTCTGCTGAGTCCGACGGCAAACGGCAACGCATCGAGGTTATCGGCCATCAGGGCGATATCGGCGGTTTCCAGGGCGACGTCGGATCCGGCGGCGCCCATGGCGATCCCGACGGTTGCGTTGGCCATTGCGGGGGCATCGTTGACCCCGTCGCCGACCATAGCGACCTGATGCTCCTCACGCAGTCGCTTGATTGCCTCGACTTTGTCCTCAGGCAGCAGATCCCCCCAGGCCTCGTCCATGCCGGTCTGCGCGGCGATCGCGTCGGCCACTTGTTGGTTGTCCCCGGAGATCATGATCATCCGGGTGATGCCCAGCTTGCGCAGGCTGTCGGCGACGGTGCGCGCGGATTCGCGGGGGGTGTCCATCAGGCCGATCGCGCCAAGGAATGTGCCGCCGCGGCGCACCACCATGATGGTGCGGCCCTGCGTCTGGGCTTGCAGGATGCCGGCCATCAGTTCGCTGGGCATCGTGGGTCCCCCCAGTTGGCTGAACAGGACGGGCTTGCCGATGTAGACCTCCTCCCCATTGACCGTGCCCCGGACCCCGCGTCCGATGAGCGCTTCCACTCCGCTGGCCACCAACGGGGTGTCGTTGTTCAGGCGGGTGCGGCCGTCACGCGCGACGGCCGCGGCCAGGGGATGGTCGGAGAGTTCCTCGACTGCCACACAAGCCTGCAGCAGGTCGGTCTCGTCCACGCCCGGTGCGGGGAGCACCTCGACGACGCGGGGCTCACCGGTGGTCAGGGTGCCCGTCTTGTCGAAGGCGATTGCGGTCAGTCCGCCCAGGCTCTCCAGTGGGCCGCCGCCCTTGATCAGCACGCCGGCGTTGCCGGCACGGGCCACGGCGGCCAGGACTGCACTCGGGGTGGCGATGGCCAGCGCGCAGGGGCTGGCCGCGACGAGGACTGCCATGGCCCGGTAGAACGACGTTGCGAACGGCTCGTGGGTTACCAACGGCGCCAACAGGAGTACGGCGACCAAGCCCAGCACAAGGGGTACGAAGATGCGCTCGAACTTCTTGGTGAGCCGCTGGGTCGGCGAGACCTGCGTTTCGGCCTCGCTGATCATCGTGACCACGCGCGAGAGGGTGCTGTCGGCCGACGGCCGCGACACGACGATGTCGAGGGCACCCTGGCCGTTGATGGTTCCGGCGAAGACCCGGTTCTGGTCGGGCAGCCCGTCGGGGTTGGCTGCGGCCCGTTGGCGGTCCGGTACCGCAGACTTATCGACCGGAACGCTCTCGCCGGTCACCGGTGCCTGGTCGACGCTGCTGCGGCCCTCGATGACGAATCCATCCGCGGGAATCCGGGAATTGGGCTTGACTGCGACGACGTCACCGACATCGAGTTCGTCCACCGGAACTTCGGTCACCTCGGCGCCGCGGCGGACCATGGCGGTTTTGGGTGCGATGTCGGCCAGCGATTCGATCGCCCGCCTGGCCCGACCCATCGCGTAGCCCTCCAACGCGTGGCCGATTCCGAACAGGAACAGCAGCAGCGCGCCTTCGGCGAAGTCGCCCAACGCCGCCGCCCCCAGGGCCGCCACCAGCATGAGGAGGTCGATTTCGAAGCGGCCTGCCCGGATCGACTCGAATGCCTCCCGGGCGGTGAAATACCCCCCCGTCGCGAAGGACAGCAGATAGAAGACCAGCGAAAGCCACTGCGGCGCAGCCGATACGAAGGACAGACCGAATCCGACGGCGAGGAATACTCCACAGGCGATGGCGAAAATCAGTTCGCTCCTGTCGCCGAACAGCCCTCCGTGGTGGTGCTCTTCCCCTTCAGCGACCGAGGGGCGGTGTTCCCCGGTCGGTGCCGGCGGTCCCGGTGGGACGGTGAGTGCCCGGTCAGGCTGTACGCGCACACCCAGTCCGGCGAGTTGGGCGCGCAGGTCCTGCTCGCCGATCTGTTCGCGGTCGAACTCGATGCGCAGAGGCCCATCCGACCAGGCGCGGGCCTCCAGCACACCGGGGACTCTCTCCAATTCGGCGGTGATGCGCTCGGCCCGCCGTGGCCGCTTGAGTCCGCTGGCCTGCCACACCACGTGGCCATACCGGTCGGTGATCTCGGCGCCCGCACGAAAGGCCAACTCGCGCAGGGTGCTGACGGTCAGCGCGTCGCGGTCATAATGCAGACACAGCTGCGCGGGACCGTCGGCTCCGGTGACGATGTGCGCCTCGTCGACTCCTGGCGTTCGCGCTAATGCTTCAGACAGCCGGTCCATGCAGCCGTCGCCGTCGTCGTGCCCGTCGGGCAACAGCGTCGACAGTTCCAGTTCAAGCTTTGTGCCCACGCGGTCTCCTCCGGTTCACAGCGCCCCCCAGGGTGGGCAGTAAATGCCAGCCCCCACGGGCTCTGGTCCAGCGACCCTGGGGATGCCGGATGGGTAGAGTAACCCGAAATCTACGTACCTCGATAGTAGAGAGGTCCGGGATGGAACTCGACGCACGGGAGGGTCGCGGCACCGGTGTCACCAGCCACACCCAATGAGCGCCCCCGCCGCGGGTCCCGCGTCCAACCGCCTGAGCGGTTGGGCCAGCTCGGTGGGCATGCCGCTGACCGTGTCACGACGCACCCGCTGACGCAGATGGGCGACCCCAGCGATGCGGGACCGGGGGCCGGTCGGCGCCTGCGACTGCTCTCTGCGGTGGCCGGGCTGTGCGCGATCGTCGGGGCGGCGGCGGTGACATGGACCAGTGTGGGGCGGCCCGCCCCTGACGGCGCTGCCCCGCAGTCCGTGACCGCTGATCGCGACCACGACAGGGTCCTCGAGGTGCGCCCCGGCGACAGTGTGCCGGTTGTCGAAGAACGGTTGGCCGCGTTGGGCGTGGTGGACGCGGCGCAGTCGTTCGCCTCAGCGGCACGGTCACACACGCCGCCGATGGACACCGTGGAACCGGGTTTCTATGTTGTCTCACCGGGGCGCCAGCCCGCCGCTGTCGTGGAACAGTTGATGGATCCGGCCAGCAGGGTCGGAGTAGTCACCGTGCAGGCAGGCCGACAGCTCGACGACGTCACCGACCCGGCTACCGGATCGGTCACACCGGGATTGCTCTCCGAGATCGCCCAGGCGACGTGCGTGCCGACCGGGGGCGGTCGACGGTGCGTATCGGCTGAGGATCTGCGGCAAAGCGCCGCGCAGTCTGATACCGCGGCGCTGGGCATTCCCGACTGGGCCCGCGATCCGGTAGCGGCCATGGCCGGCGATCACCACCGACTCGAGGGATTGATCGGGGTGGGCAGATGGAACGTCGATCCGACGGCCACGCCCGCGCAGATTCTGTCCACGTTGATCTCAGGCAGCGCGGCCCGATACGACCAGAATTCCCTGCTGCGCTTCGCTGCCCGGGAACACGGACTGCGCGAATACCAGGTGCTGATCGTGGCCTCGCTGCTTGAGCGTGACGGTCGACCCGGCCAGTATCGGCAGACCGCTGTCGAGATCTATGAACGCGTGCGCAACGGTGGTGACGAAGGGCAGCTTCCGCCGGTGCCGGTCACCGTGCCCGGTTCCGAGGCGCTCTACGCGGCCGAGCATCCGAACGGCTGATCAAGCGTGGCGGCTGGGTGCTCTCTGTGATCCCGCGCACTAGGCCAGGCTGAAGCCCCAGTCCAGAACGGATCGAGCCTGACCTTCTAAATCGCCGTGGCTGTACATCAGGACCGCGACCAGTCGCCTTCCGTTGCGCTGAGCCATCGCGACGTAGGTCTTGCGGGCTAGGTTGGTGAAGCCGGTTTTGCCGGCGATGAATCCGGGGTAGCTGGAGAGCAGCGCGTCCTGGTTGGCGATCTGCCGCGTCCCGCCCCTGCCGTCCGGGAACAGTGCCGCACGCTGGTGCATGATCTGAACCAGCAGAGGGTATTTCAGCGCAAAGCGGTAGATCACCGCCAGGTCGTGCGGGGAACTGACCGATTCCCAGCCCGGCCCGTCGAGCCCGGACGGCGAGTTGGAACGGGTAGAGCGGGCGCCGACAGCGGCAGCTTTGGCGTTCATTTTGGCCACCGCGATCCGATAGCCCCCCAACATGTCGGCGAGCATATTGGCCGCATCGTTGCCTGACACCAGCAGCAGTCCGTCGAGTAACTGACGGACGGTGTAGGCCTGGCCGGCGACCAGACCGGCGCACGAGCATTCCACCTGGGTGTGTGACTGGTTGGCCCGCGCGGCGGCATCGGGCCGTAACTGGTCGAGGACCACCATCGCCAGCAGCGGCTTAATGGTTGAGGCCGGCGCGTAGGCGCCATAGGCGTCTTGGCCGGCGAGGATCGCTCCGCTGACCATGTCAGCCACCAGCCAGGCCTGTGCCGGGCCGCCGGGCGGTACAGCCAGAGGCTGGTTGGCGTTGGGCTGAGCCGCGCTGTGGGGAACGACGTGAGCCGGCGAGGCGGTCAGGATGCAAACAGCGGCGGTCACAAGTGCGGTCACGCGCCGCCATCGGTACATGATGGTCGACCCTAGTGGCGCTGGGCCGCGGCGAGGACTCAGTGCCGTCTCGAATCAGGCACAGCGTGGTGGTTGGAGCACCCGGGCTGCGTCCGAAGAGTGGCACCGCTGAAAACCGTTCCGGAATATAGCTCAACTACTCGCGGGAACGCTAAGACGACATTCAAATCCGTTGCGCGAAATCGTCTTTCGCTGGAGGGCGGGCCGGTGTTCTTCTTCTCGCCGGGCCGGGGATGGTTTGCCATTGCGGGGTGTCACGACGGGGCGCACACCCAGGTCGTGCAGGGCGTCTTCGACGCGTTTCTCGCAGTAGCCGCGGTCGGCGGTGACGATGCGTCGGGAAGGTTGCCGACCTCGACGGAGTGGTCGAGCACGATGCCGTCGTCGGTGACTGGCCGTTGTGGCCGAACTCGACCGGTTTGCCCAAGCGGACCTCGGCGTTCGGGCGGGCACCGCTTTCGTGCAGGCTGACTCGCCGGTCGGCGCCGGCGGGTGTCTGCTCGGCTACCCGCTGGTGGGTCTGGGTGACGATCTGGTGGGTGAGGGCGACCAGTTTCTGCAATTCGTTGACCGCTGGCACGAGTCGGCCCCGGGGCCGGCAGGCGGCGGCGTCCCGCTGACCACGGGCGGCCAGTTGGGCGGCTTTGACCTTCCCTCGGCGGATCGCCTGCTTGACGTTGATGAGCAGCCGCTGGGCATCACAAGCGGCGGCGCGGGCCAATCCGGCCAGCTCGCCGCCCGTGGCCAGCACCGCCGCGGTGGCTTCGCCACAGCCCATTACCGAGCCTGAGCCGCAGTTTGGCAGCGACCGCATGAGCACGGTTGGCGGCCGCGCGGGAACGGTCACGCACCCGGGTGCGCACGGCCGGCGTCCTGAATCCGCTTGGCAGCCGACCCGATTCGGCGCACCGCTTTGGCCAACAGCCCCGAATCGGTCGGGTAGGCCAGATTTGCCGGCACCACCGTGGTGTCGGTGCGAACCCTATTGGTGCGATGCACTTTGGCCTCGGCGGCCTTGGCCAACAGGGCCTCGTTGAGCCTGTCGACAGCTGCCGAACCGCTGCGGGTAATCAGCCTCATCAGCGTGGTCGGATGCGGCAGATGCCCGTCGAGCGGGATGCGGCACGCGTGCGACTTGGCCGCCGCGGGAATCCGGGTCAATACCGTGGCGGCGGGCTACATCGACAGGCCAGAGCGAGAGCAGGGCCCGGGAAATGGTTCCCGGTGTAGCGTCCGCAACAATCGGTGGAGCGCCCTCGACCGCCGGCTGACCCGGAACGGAGCCCATGACGTCCACAGCTGCTGACACCGGCCGGGCAGCAGTCCCGTCGCTGCTGCTCGGCTTCGCCGTGGCGGCCGGCGCGGTTGCGGTGTATGTGCTCACGGCACTGTCCCCCGCGACGGCCACGACCGTCGCCGAGGCCGTCGGCTACTTCACCGCCACCCTCGCGGGCGCGGTGTGCCTGGGTGGCCTGGTGCTGGTTGTCATCACCGCCCGCCCCGACGACCGGGGGGTCCTGGACCTGGCAGCATTCCGGGCACATCTGGTGGTGGAACGGGTGGCTCCGGTATGGGTGATCGCCGCGCTGGTCATGGTGGTGGTGCAGACCGCCGCGGACGCGGGCGTCTCCGCGACCCGGTTGCTCGTCAGCGGCCGGCTCGCCGCCGCGCTGGAGGCGTCGGAGACGGGGCGGGGGTGGGTGGCCGTCGTCGTGGTCTCGGCGGTGCTCGCCGTCACGGTGCGGCTGACGGTGCGGTGGGAATGGCATGTGCCGCTGATGATTCCGGCTCTGGTGGGGGTGGTCGCCGTCCCGGTCACCGGAAACGCCGGTCAGGGTCCCGACCACGACTATGCGACCAGTTCGGTGATCGTCTTCGCCGTCGCCGTGGCCGTGTGGGCCGGCGTGACGGTCGTGAACGCCGCGGCGCCGAGCGATCCCGCCGTGCGCCGCCGCGTCACGGTCACGGCCCTGGCCGCGGGGTCGGTCGCGGTGATCTACGGCCTGCTGCTCCTGGGGTTACGGGCGGGAGATCTCACGAGCGGGTACGGCGTGCTCGGTCTGTTCGTCGGCGCGGTACTGGCCGCTGGACTCGTGGCCGGGGTGGTCGCACTTCGCGGGGGGCGCAGCATCCCGGTGCCGGCGCGGCTGGCCGCGGCGATGGCCGTGCCGGCGGGGCTGTCCCTGATGGCGATTCAGACCGCGCCCGGCCTGCTGGCGACCCGGCCGAGCATCTGGGACGTCCTGCTGGGCTATGAACTGCCCGGCGCCCCGACCGCGCTGCGACTGGCGACGTTCTGGCGTTTGGACACCTTCCTCGGGGTTCTGGGCCTTGCCCTTGCCTGCGGGTACCTGGTCGGCGTGGTCCGGTTGCGTCGGCGGGGTGACCGGTGGCCGGTCGGCCGCACGGTCTCCTGGCTCGCCGGTTGCGCGGCATTGGTGGTCGCAACCGGTTCGGGGGTGCGGTCCTACGGATCGGCGATGTTCAGCGTGCATATGGCCGAGCACATGATGCTGAACATGTTCGTGCCGGTTCTGCTGGTCCTCGGGGCGCCGGTCACCCTGGCGTTGCGGGTGCTGCCCAGCGCCGCGCCGGGGACGCCGCCCGGTCCGCGGGAATGGATTGTGCGCGCGGTGCATGCGCCGTTCACCGCGTTCCTGTCCAGTCCCGTCACGGCGTTCGTGTTGTTCGTCGGCTCGCTGTACGCCGTGTACTTCACCCCGTTGTTCGACACCCTGGTTCGCTACCACTGGGGACACGAGTTCATGGCGGTGCACTTCCTGATCACCGGCTACCTGTTCTACTGGGGCATCATCGGCGTCGATCCCGGACCGCGCCGACTGCCGTTCATCGGCAGGCTCGCACTGTTGTTCGCCATCATGCCGTTCCACGCATTCTTCGGTGTCGCGATGATGACCATGACATCGGTCGTCGGCGGGAACTTCTATCGCGGACTGGCCCTGCCGTGGGTGGCCAAC
>CAIOYU010000497.1 GCA_903862565.1 uncultured Actinomycetes bacterium
CGAACTGAAGAACCTCTTGGGTCATGAATCCCTCGCCACCTCCCAGCGTTACGTCGTCGGCGCTGGGCGGGAAACACGGGCAGCGGCGGCGCGGAACCCGCTCTACCAACGTTTGGTAGGCGATACCTGATGGCTGCCTAAGGGGGTTCGCCTCCGAGCCGGCCACCTTCAACGACCCCGGTGACCGGCCAACTAGGCGAGTAGCGAACCTCGGCCCGCGGGTTCGACCACTGCGGCGGTGGCGGCGTGGAGGAAGCCGACCGCGCCGACCAGCCGGACAGGATGTGAATCTGCGACCACTTGACCGGGATTTGGTCCCAAATTGGTCCCAAATGGCCTTTCACCACAAGACCAAAACACTCTCTGACCTGGTCGGGCTGACGGGATTTGAACCTGCGACCACTTGACCAATAGTCAGACAAGTGGTCTCCGCGGGCATGGTTCAGGGAGTGTGGTGACTCTGAGTGGCCTGACGACCTATCCGGGAGGCCCTGACCACCTGCCGCCGAGGTACGGCTCTCGTGCTTCGCCCCGGCGGCGAGGTCGAATGCCGCACGAAACGCGTTCTACCAACGGTTGTTTGGCGACAGTTGGTACCGGAGGACCCGCCAGTTCGCCTGGAATCGTGCACTGCGGGACATCTTGAACGTGGTTGATTCCATTTGTTTGCGGTGCCGGGCGCGCAGGTCGGTGTTCGCGGCCCGGTTGAGGCGCCGTTCGATGGCGAGTTCGTGGCGGTGACCGATGGCCTCCAATGGTGCGAGGAGGGCGCAAATTTGCTCGGCGCTCAGGCCGGCGGGGCCCCCTGCCGCGGTGCGTCGCGTAACAACGACGTGCCCGCGCAGTAAGGGGGTCGCTTGCGGTGGGAGGCCCTGGTGCGTGAACAGCAGTTTCGTGGCGGGGCCGTTGAGTCGACCGGCGCTGGCGGCGAACCAGAACTGGTAGCCCGGCGCGGTGGTGAGCGACTCGTAGTGGCGGTCCCCGACCAGATCAGCGATGTCCTCGGTGGTGGTGATGGCTGCGCGGTACAACCGCTGGTTACCGCTGGCGAGTACGACGTCCATGACCTCAATGATGCCAGGCATCCCCGACAGGGGGCGGGCGCGGACGACCTGGTCCGGCCGCCGGCCGCGCCAGGCCGCCGCCAGGTCGGGCGCGCACCCTCATGGTGTGTTCCGTTGTGTTGCGTTACGTTGCGTTACATTATGTTGCGTTCTGCCATTGCGTTACGGGCGACTAAACGGCTACGCTCAGGGCGTGACCGGTTCCTGTGCGTTTCCCGGCGGCTGTAACCGCCCCAGCCGGCCCGACTCGGCCACCGGCCGGCCGGCCAAATACTGCGAGGCGGCCGATGGGGATGGCCCCGTGCACAATCGCGTGAACGCCTGGCGGGTTCGGCACGCGGCGTCGGCAACGGCAGTCGCGGACCGCCCCGACCTCGTCGCCGCTCCAGTGACCATGGCCCGTCTATCACTGGAACAGACGCTCGCCGACTTCGCCACGACCTCGGCCGCGATGACAAGTCAGCTCGAGGCAGTCGCCGCGCTGGTTGTTGACGCCGCCGACCGCGATGCCGCCGCCGCCGAGGTCGACGAGGCCCACCGCGACGCCGACACGCGTATCGCAGACGAGCGCGCTCGGGCAGAGGCCGCCGAACGCGAGGTGCGTGCGGCGCGGGCGCAGGCAGAGGACGCCGCCCGTGGCCGCGACGAGGCAGGCGCAGTGGCCGAGGACGCGATCGCTGCAAGTGAGGCGGCAGCCGCGGTGGCCGACGCTGCCCGCGCCGCGGAATTGGCCGCCCGTGCCGACGCGGCGACCGCCCAGCGAGAGGCGGCCGAGGCGCGCGCCGCGGAAAAGGCGACCGCTGATCAGGTCGTGGCGCTGCGCGCCGACCTGGCCGCCCTGCGGGCCGACCTCGACGCCAGCGAGAGCGAGGCGTCGACCCTTCGCGCCGACGGCGCACGCCTGGAGGCGGAGGTGGCGAGTGCCAGGACTGAGGCCGCGCAACTGACGGAAACGGTTGCGGCCGAACGGCTTCGCCATGATGCTGCTCTCGCGGACATCCGCGCCGAACATGGTCGGGAGATGGATGCCCTTCGCGCGAGCAGCGCACAGCAAGCAACAGCCGCCGCCGAGCTCGCGGCGCAGTTGCAGGCCGCGAACGCCGACCTGCACACCCAGGTGGAGGTTGCCCGCCAACTGGCCGCCCGTGACGCCGAGGCGATCGCCGCCCTGCGCGCCGACCGCGATGCGGTGCACGCGGCCGCCGCAGCAGAAATTCTGCAGGCCCGCCGGGACGCGGACCGTCGCGCCGACGCCGCTGAAACCCGAGCCGCGGCGCTGCAGCAGACCCTGGACCGCGCCTTGGGCAGCCTGGGTCCCGGAGAGGCGCAGACCGGCGACTAGCGCCATCCACCACCGAGGAACCCGGTAGCCACCGGAGCACTAATGCTCCCAAATTCGGCCGCTCCCGGCGCATAACCGCAGCTTAAGCCGGTGCTGCTAATTCCGGTTGCGCTCCCTAGGCTTTGCGGTATGACCAACGCCATTGCCGCCGAACGCCTGCATGGTTCCGCGGTGCC
>CAIOYU010000498.1 GCA_903862565.1 uncultured Actinomycetes bacterium
GAGTTCGCATTCCGGCCGAACGCAGTCGATTGGATTTCAGCTATGGGCGCCTTGACCTCGCCAAAGACCTACACCGGGCTCGCAGCGTTTCACGCGGTGGACGCTGTGGCCTGCGCGGCCCAGGTGCCGCCCATCAAGAAGAGCCTCGACTCGGTCGGCTGCCCGGACAACGTTCGGCGGGTGTTGCCTGCGGTCAAGGGCGCAGCAGCCGTCGGGCTGCTTTCGGTGAGGTGGTTTCCCGGCCTCGCGAGGCTGACCACGGCGATGTTGACCCTCTATTTCGCACTGGCCGTCGGAGCGCATGTGCGCGCCCGCGACAAAGTCGTCAATGCGCTTCCGGCGGCGGCTTTCCTGGCGACGTTTGCGGCGATGACGGTCAAGGGCCCGGATCCGGCGCCGAAGCCTTAGGGCGAACCCGTGGCCGCAGCCGGTACCACCGAAACCGCCGGCACCGTTGTTTGCTGATCCGCCGGTACCACCGGAGGACTCCATGAGGATCGGCCCTCAACTAGCGAACTTCGGATTAGCTTTATTTTCAGCTGAGGACTGCCGTACCGTCTGGTCAAACAATGTGACCCAGCTGACGGGGATCTTGCAATGAAGGATCCGGAAACACGACGGAAGACGACTCGTCGGCTCCCTCGGCATCATCGACCCTGAGGGAGATCCATTCACCGTCGCGGTGAGCGGGAATCCCACGGTGGGCGCCGTCGATGTGTCGGCGGACGGCAGCTTCGTCTACACCCCAGGACCGGGGTTCTCCGGCTCCGACAAATTCACCGTGAAAGTCACTCCCGAGGAACGCGCCTTCAATCTGTTGGATCCGTTCGGTGACGGCTCCCGTGAGGTGACGGTTCAGGTCGGCACCCGGGGATACGGGAGCCCTTTCCTCGCCGACAGGCCTGTCCTCGCATTCGACCCCAACGCGCCCGCAACCGCATTCGACCCCATCGATACCGCGGTGTACTACCCCAACGCTTCCGCACGCATCAAACTTCGGAAATCCATCCTCGGCCAGGTGACCGGCACGGTGACATTGACAGGCGTCACCAACGACATCGACATTCAATGGATGGACGCCAAGGGCCGCACCGGCACAGTGTCCGTAGCCGATTTGGCGACACAGTATTGGACCGACTTGACCGCCGACGCCCGAGCCTCCGGCGGAGGCATCACGGTCGCCGTCGACTTCCAATCCCCCAACGGCACAGGGATGACCGTGCTGCTGAACAATGTCGCGGCCAGCGCCGGCACTCAGGCCGGCCAGTACACGTTCACCGGAAAGCTCTCCCCCAACCCGGCGGATAGCGACCAACGCGTCGACCAATGGGATGTCCTCGGCGCCTCTTTCCACGATCGATACGACAACTTCCTCAAGGCCTACACCGCCAGCCCCGGTTTCACATCAGTCGATCTGACCGTCGCGAAGGCCGACTTCTTCGCAATGACCTACACACCAGCGAGCTACCGGGCTGACATCGCCGGAACCGATCCCGGTGTGAAGTTCTCAAATGTCGCAACCGAGACGCCGGTGGGCGCGCTGCCGGTTTCGGCCGACCTCTCGGGCATCGGCGCGTACTACAACGCGAGCGTCTCCCGCGGTGGAATCAGGATGATGCCCTACTCCGGTCCGGCGGGGCCGACGCTGATCACCGGCGATCCGCTGGGAAGGATCAAGTTCGGCGGATTGACACCGGGCTGGACCACAGTGCAGGGGACCGGGTGGAAGTCCGCGGTGAACACCCTGATGCCCTACGGGGACGGATTCGTCGTCGGCCTGGCGGACGGGGCTATCGAGCAGTGGACCGCCGGCGGCTTCAGAGAGCTCATCGGCACCGGCTGGGCCAGTGCCATCACCACGATGATTCCGAACCCCTCGGGTGGTCTGGTCGTCGGCCTCGAAGACGGGGCGGTGCAGAAATGGGACGGCGCGAGCTGGTCGGAGATCCAGGGGCCGCGATCCGGCACGTACCTCCGTAATGTCGGTGACGGCCTGGAGCGGTTTACCCAGTACTACCCGGTGACTCAGCTCGTCCCCTACGGCGATGGGTTCATCATCGGAATGGGGAAGGGGTACAGGCCAGAAGCCGGGCAGGACGCGGGCGGTCAGGTATTCCGCTGGACCGGTACGAAAATGGTGCAGCTGCAGGATGACTCCAAATGGGGGCCGGATGCGCCCATTGTCTCCGCGATGCCCTACCAGACGGGCTTCATCGTCGGGTTGGGCAACGGGTCGATTCAGCAGTGGACACCCGCCGGCGGTGACAGCGGAAAATGGACCGAACTGCAAGGCTCCGGTTGGAAGCGGTCGGCCAACACGCTGACGCCCTACGGGAACGGGTTCGTCGTCGGCCTGGGCGGAGACAGCGACGGTGGCGGAAACATCGAGCAGTGGACCGCCACTCCCAACGGCAGCGGCTACTGGCGCGAATTGCAGAACTCGGGGTGGAAGAGCCCGGCGACGGTCGTGATGCCGTACAAGTCCAGCTTCGTCGTCGGGCTGGCCAACGGTTCGATCGCAGAGTGGATTCCAGACCGCGGGTTCGCCGAACGGCATGGCACCGGCTGGAATGCCGCAGTAACCTCCCTCGTTCCACTCAATGACGGCTTCGTTGTGGGCCTGTCGTCCGGCGCCATCGAGAAGTGGACTGAAAACCCCGACGGCAAAGGCGGGGTTTGGTCGGAACTGCAATCCAGCCGTATCTCCCTGACTGAGCAGACGCTCAAAGACGCTGTCGCCTAACAGAAATCCGGCGGAGAGGCTTTCGGAGTCGGAGACCCGCTATTCAACCAACTCGATCTTCAACCTGAGTGCAAAAACACCAACAGCTGTGACGGCAGTTTCTACCCGGTGTCCATCACGCAGAACCCCACCGACGTGCTGAACAAAACGTTCAGCCAACCGACGGGCCAGAGCCTCAAGTTCGCCTACGACAGAGGGACGAATCTCTACGGGTACGTATACGTGCCCGGAGGCATATTGAACAAGTTCCGGCCGAGCCAGTACGCCGGAGGTGCTTTGCTGGCGCTGCCCAGTGGCCCCTCCGTCACTCTGAACCTGGCCGGCAACTCTTCAGGGGAATGGAACTGGTCAGGCAGCCTCGCCGAACAACAGCTCTTTTACGCAGCCACTCCCGTGGGAACGTTCGATGCCACCGCGGGCATCAACGCCTCGATTGGCGTGAAAATCGGCTTGCCGCAGGGCGTCACCAGCAATGACAATCTTTCGGCGCACGCGTACTACACCCCGGGTTTCCTGCTCAGCCTCAACACCGGTGGCGAGTCCGGTGTCCGGATCGGTTCCAGTGACTACCTCGATCTCGATGTCAGCGCCTTCCTGAACTACACCGGCGTGACAATCACCCCGACCCTCACGCCCTACCTCACCGCGAGTTGGGGATTGTTCACCCCGACGACCACACCCATCATCGGTAAGTTCTCGGTCGCCGAACTCAAACTGCGCTACGACAACCCGCTCACCCTCAAACTGCAGCTGGCCCAAGGCGGCAACTCGCTCACGATCGGCTCAAGTGGGAATCTGAAGTACGGGGCGTACTTTTTGCCCACCATCACCGAAGCGTTGAGCTACGAACAGAAAATCGAGATCTACAAGGTCACAACCGGCAACTTGCTCTAGGGCGCCACATCGGCGGTGGGGTGAGATAGCCCGTCTGATGGCGCATCAGGCCATCAGGCGCCCGCCGACCAACTGAAGGCGTCGGCACTGAACGTAAAGAGGCTCTTCGGATTCCAGCGGGGTCCGGTCCTGCTTTGAGGTCGACGTGCCCTGCTGTTGTTGGGACGAAGGTGCCTGAGTCTTTGAAGCGTGACCATCAAATTCAAAAGCACCTTCGTCCGCTGTGAGCCTAGCCAGATCGTCGAAGCCCTTGTGGGGCTCAAGGACGTCCGGGTCCTTGCCTACCGGCGTATCGGTCCCGATGTCGAGCTGGTGATCGAGCAGACCGTCTTGGAGCGGTCGTGCCCGACCTGCGGCGGTGCCGGCCAGATCAAAGAGCGCCCGACAGTGCGCTTTGTCGACCTGCCCGTCTACGGCCAGCCGATGCGTCTGGCCTGGCGTAAACACCGGTTGATCTGCCGGCGACCCGACTGTGCGGGGGCGAGCTGGACCAGTGCCGATCATCGCATCGCGGCCAAGAACTGCCTTCTGACGACCCGTTGCGACCGTTCAGGTCGGCACTGGCCGCGCGGTCTCCGATGTCGCCGATGAGCTCGCCTGCGAGTGGCACACCGTCAATGACGCGGTCAAGACCTACGGCCGGGCACTGCTTGCCGCTGACCGGCGCCGCCTGAACGCCACGACAGCTATCGGCCTGGACGAGACCTCGTTCGTAAAACTCCGCAGCGGCCGGGGCCGCTCGTATGCGACCACCGTCGCCGACGTCGCCAACCACCAGATCATCGAGATCCTGCCCACCCTGAGTTTCGTCAAGTGCTTTGGCCCCGTGCTCCGGCACGAATTTCGGCCCCATGGCATGTGGCGCGAAC
>CAIOYU010000499.1 GCA_903862565.1 uncultured Actinomycetes bacterium
CCCCGGGCTGCAGCCGGCAGCGGTCTCGCGGGGTTGCGGCGGACGGACTCCGTGCTAATTTCTTCTCGTGTCCGGTATCGGTGTGACCAGCTGTCTGGTCTCTGTCTGCGCGTGTTGTTGCCGCGCGATTGGCTGCGCCTAACCGACTGGATCTGTGTCCTGCTCAACGTCGGCGGTGCGGCGAAGACCCCCGCCCCGACCGAGACAAGGACCCCCATGCACCTCAACCGTTCTCCCCACACTCCGCCGGCGCCTCTGAGTTCCGCGCGTACTCCGCGAACCGTTGTATCCGGAGTCGTTGCTCCCGCCCTGCGAATCGGTGACACCGCGAGTTCACTGGTCTTCGCCGCGGCGCGCCATCTCGGACCCGTTGCCCGCGATGCCATCGCCGCCAACAGCGGACTGTCCATTGCGACGGTCAACCGCCAAGTCACTGCGTTCCTGGAATCGAACCTACTGCGGGAGCGCCCTGATCTGGCCACGCCGGGAGCGATTGGCCGGCCCCGAATCCCGGTGGAGGTCAACCACGAGCCCTATCTGACTCTTGGGTTCCACATCGGAGCGCGGATCACCAGCATTGTGGCGAGCGACCTGTTCGGCCGCACCCTCGACGCCGTCGAAACCCAAACACCGACCGGCTCACAGGCGACGGCATTGGCGTCCTTGGCCGACAGCGCACGCCGCTACCTGAGCAGGTGGCACCGGCGGCGTCCGTTGTGGGTCGGCGTGGCCGTTGGCGGGGTTGTCGACAGCGCTGCCGGTCTGGTCGATCACCCCCGCTTGGGATGGGCCCAGGCACCGGTGGGCCCTGTGCTGGGAAAGGCTCTGACACTGCCGATCTCGGTGGCATCCCACGTGGACGCAATGGCAGGGGCTGAGTTACTGCTCGGCGCAACGCTCCGCGGTGGCCCTGATCCCCACGTGTCCCGGGGCAACAGCCTCTATGTTTATGCCCGCGAGACGGTCGGCTTCGCGCAGGTGATCGGTGGCCGGGTACATACCCCGACAAGCGGCCCAGGCACTATTGCCGGGCTTCCGGCGCAGTCCGAGCTTCTCGGTGGCACAGGGGGTTTGGAGTCGACTGTCAGCGACGAAGCCGTGGTGGCAGCAGCCCGCAAGCGCGGCATCCTGCCGGCAACCGGACCCAACTCGACGGTATCGAGCCTGATGCGGATAGCCGGTAACGCCGACACCCAGGCAGCCGAGGCACGGGAACTGCTCGCGGAGCGAGCCCGCGTGCTGGGCAGAGCCGTCGCTCTGCTCCGCGACATCTTGAATCCCGACGAGATCGTCGTAGGGGGACAAGCCTTCACCGAGTACCCCGAAGGGCTGAGGCGGGTTCGGGCGGCAGCAGCCGAGGGATCCCTGTTGCCCGCTCGGGACATTCGCATCGCCAAGTTCGGCAATCGGGTGCAGGAGGCCGGTGCCGGCGTGCTGTCGTTGAGCACCCTCTACGCCGACCCGCTGAACTCCCTGCGCCGTGCGGGCACCAGTCGTCAGCTCCCAGCCTGACCCGCGCCGGGCCCCGGGCAATCAGGCTTTACTGGCTATCCGCTCGGCCTCAGCAACGATCAGCTGATCTGCGCTCCGATTTCGTCGATATTGCTTGTACGAGTAGGCGATAGCTGCGGCCCAAGTCAGCATGATCGTGATGTACAACGCTGTGCTGGCGGCGGAGGGGGCGTCGATCCAGTCGCTGCGCAACAGCGAGCGGGTGTTGATGAGGATGATGAACCCGCCGACGGTGGAGCCGAGAACCCGAGCCGGTATGTGGCGCACCAGCCATGCG